>CAZRHO010000152.1:879-1524 GCA_964599955.1 uncultured Methanosarcinales archaeon | reverse complement strand
CCTAGAGAGATAGTAGACAGTTTGAGGGAACAAAATCACTACTTTAAAATAGCAAACATTTAAATAACCAAGTGGTTTTTTAAACTAAAATGTCAGATTTAATTACTAGGATAAAAGAAGCACAACAAAAAGTTGCTAAAATATCATTAAAAGAACAAATTAAAACAATTTCAAGTTTAGAAGATCTTTTTTCTCAACAACATTCAATCGAAGGAATAGCAACTAAACATAAAGGATCTTGGGTATATATCCTTCCAGTACCTAACGATTATCAAGGATCATTAGGTAATGATTTAAGTGATGGGGTTGAATTCAAATTAAAAGAATTATATGGGGAAGTTGAAAGAGGAGAATTCCTAGGTAACGTTGGATATAAATTTAAGAATAATAAGAAAGGTAGGATTAATAGAACACATAGCATTGATACAGGCTTAGGTATTACTTTTATGGTTGATTTTCAACAAGTGCCAGATCTTCATCTAGAAGATAATAATGGGATAATTGAACCAATGACTGTTTTGTCATCTCCATATCAACCCGATGTACATATAGGTTTCACTTTTGATTTAAATCTTAACCCAACAAGTCATCAATACAATTATATGCCTGTTAAAAAAGATAATAGAAAATTTTTTCCAGGTTTTA
>CAZRHO010000152.1:0-869 GCA_964599955.1 uncultured Methanosarcinales archaeon | reverse complement strand
GATGATCAAAATATTGAAACAGCTATTGTTTCTTCAGTAAATAAGAATCCAGTAATTGGAAGTTTAGATGGAAGTTATTTTTCTAGAAATGTAAATAAGATTTATCAAGCACTTCCTGAATTAGTTGAAACAAAGAAAATGACCATTGAAGTTATCACTCCTGGGGAAATTTATAGAGCTGTTAGTTTTGGAAATTAAATTTTTCTAAAATAAAATCCCTTAATTCTTCTGGCCAACCTTGCTTAATTTCTTTAAGATATTTTTTACAATCTTGTTTAATATCTTTTCTCATAGTACCAAATTCAATAAATTTTACTAATTCTGTTTTTACATAAACTGGCACATGTTTTAAATTCCAAACTTGCATTTTAATTTTTTCTTTAAATTCATCTTTTTCTTCATCTGCTTTCTTTTTACTATCGTCCCAGTATTGATTATAAGAAAATTCTTTCTTTTTTTCTTTCTTTATTTTTTTACCTTCTTTTAAAGCAATTTTTGCTTGCACTAATTGATGCATTCTCTTCAAAAATTCTTGCTTGTCTTCAATCTTAATTACATCACTGTAACCAGAAGAGATTAATCCAAAAGCAAAAGGACTTGGAATCTCAGTTTTTTTATCTACAACTCTAATATCTCCTGAAGATACACCATTAATAATCTTTTTAGTATGTTCAAAATCCATCAAATCTTCCAAAACTTCTCTTTTAGCTTCCTTTAAGATTGGGAAATTTTCACTAATTCTTTTCACTGCATTGAATAAAATTTTACTACCTATGTGCATTCTACCTGCTGTTTTCTTTCTTCCCATGTAAGAACGTAGAATCATTAATGATCTACCAGCACAATGCCTAAATCTTCTACTTAACACT
>CAZRHO010000151.1:0-1539 GCA_964599955.1 uncultured Methanosarcinales archaeon | reverse complement strand
GCAGAAGAACAAGGAATTTTACCTGAAGAGACATCTGAAGAAAAAAAAGAAGCAATGGAACATGGTGAAGAAGATGAAGATATTTATTCCAAGGAAGGGAGAGAAAAATTGGAAGAAGACGGTGAAATTTCTCCTGAAGAAGAAGGATTCATGGAAGGAGCTTCACAAACAGGACAATTAGGTAAAGATGCATTAACAGGTGAACCTTTGATGGATGTTGAAGATGTTGTTGAAGCTGAAATTAACGGAAAAGTTTACAGGTTTACAAGTGAAGAAAATGCACAGAAATTTAGAGAACAAAATGAGAATGAATAAAAAAAAATAAAATATTATTTTTTATTTAATTTCTAAATTTTTTTTTAACATTATTCTTAACGTTGTTGAAAGCTTTCCTAAGAGCAGTTTCAAAATCCCAATCCTCTTGAGATCCAGTGATAATCTGTCCAGGATATTCAACTTTGAGATTTACTGCATATTGATGTTGTTTACCTTCTTTACGATATTCTTTCAACTGAATTGTTAAACTAAATACATCGTTCTTTAAATGTCGTTGAATTTTAGAAGCTTCATTAGAAGTTATTTTCTGCAGATTATATTTCTGTGATTCAGATAACCTTAAATCATTCAAACCTACATATTTAATGTTAAAGTTTTCAGGTACCTTTAAACTTCCAATTGTTCTTAATAAATTTTTTACAGAAAGCATTCCTTCCACGCCTGAATCTCCTTTAATCAACAAACTGGAAACATTATGACTTAACATTAAATCTACTGCTTCAGTTAAAACAACATTCCCGGCAACAGAAACTAAATTATCATTAGTACTAAAATTACCAACAGGTAGTTCTGCAACCTTAGGAAAATCTTCACCAACGGTTTTAGCACTAGCTTCTGCATTGAACTTCGCGCTTACATCTCTCTTAGGCGACCAATTAAGATATTTTCTTAAAATGTCTCTAAAGCTAATGATACCATAAATCTCTCCTTCATCAAAAATTGGAACTTGATCAACATCTTTTTCATACATGATACTTATTGCTGTTGAAATGGGATCATCCTTATTCATTTGTACAGACTTTACTAATTTAATATCCTTTACTTTCAAATTGCTTACTTCTGGTATTTGCATAGCTAATTTAATTAAATCTAAGGCATTAACAACGCCAACAACTACCTTATCCTTTTCAACTGGCAAATAATCCAAATTACTTTGAAACATCAAATAAGCTGTTGCAATAACATCATAATCCTCATTTAACAAAGGAGTTTTTTGTATGTACTTTCCAATCTTAGTTTTAGTTACATCTAACTTTGTTCTTAATAACTTCTTTTTTTCAATCAATCCGAGATATTTATCATTTCTAAAAATCAAACCGGTACGTTTTTCATACTTCTTCAATTTACCAATCATGGCAGAAACGGTTTCTTGATCTTCTAAAATCAAATAGTCTTCTTTTACAATGGGAGTTATTTCCAAGGCAATTCACCTCCGTTTTTGTAATTTAGTAATATTTCTTTATTATTTAAATTCTTTTATAC
>CAZRHO010000150.1:0-1587 GCA_964599955.1 uncultured Methanosarcinales archaeon | reverse complement strand
TTTAAGTAACCATGATCATCTAAATCCAACATACTTTGTAAAAATTTAGTATTAGGAATATGGCCTATAGCTAAGAAAACTCCGTCACAAGAGAAATCAGTTAATTCTTCCGTTTTAATGTTTTTTAATTTAACACCGGTAACTTTTTTTCCATCGCCAAGTATTTCTTCTACAACTGAATCCCAAATAAAATTAATTTTTGAATTCTTCCTTGCTCTCTCTTGCATAATCTTACTTGCACGTAATGAGTCTCTTCTGTGAATTACAGTAACTTTATTAGCAAATTTAGTTAAAAAAGTTGACTCTTCCATGGCACTATCTCCTCCGCCAATTACAATCACTTCTTTATCTTTAAAAAAAGCTCCATCGCAAGTTGCGCAAGTAGTAACGCCTCTTCCTTTATATTTTTCTTCAGAAGGAATACCTAACCAACGAGCGGAAGCCCCAGTTGCTACAATTAAAGTTTCAGTTTGTAACTTTTCTCCACTCATCAAATTTAACTCAAAATTAGAACCTTTCTTTTCTAAACCTTGAACAATGTCAGTTTTAAAAACAGCTCCAAACCTTTCTGCCTGTTTCTTTGCTTTGTTAACCAATTCGGTACCATCTATTCCTTCAGGATTTACACCGGGCCAATTTTCTACAATTGTTGTTAAGGTTAACTGACCGCCATCTTCCGGCCCAGAGATAACTAATGGGGATAAATTAGCTCTAGCTGCATAAATTGCTGCCGTACAACCGGCGATACCTGTTCCTAAAATTGTTACTTTTTCCATTTTAATCTTTATTCTTAATTAGTTCTTTATATTAATTATCAAGTAAATAATAACTCAAAACCCTTACTCCCGAACCTGTAGCTCCTCTTTGTAAGTAATCTCCTTTAATCGACCAATAAGCGGAACCTGCAATATCTAAATGAGCCCACCTAGTCTTATCTAAATTAACAAACTTACTTAAAAAAACTCCTGCCGTGATAGATCCTCCTTCGTAACCTTTTCCCTTTTGAGAGATATTGTTTAAATCAGAAATGTCTCCATCCATTGCATCATGATATTCTTCAAAGAAAGGTAACTGCCAAACCCTATCTCCACTATTTTCTCCTGCTTTGCGTAAATTTTCAATCAATTCTTGATCTTTACCCATTATCGCTGCTGCATAATAACCTAAGGCCACAACGCAAGCACCAGTGAGTGTAGCTAAATCAACCATGATTTCTGGTTTATATTTCTCTTCTATATAAGATAAAGCATCAGCTAATACCAATCTTCCTTCAGCATCCGTATTTCCAATTTCAATTGTCTTTCCATTGTATGCTTTTACAATATCTCCTGGCCGCTGTGCTTTAGAACTAATCATGTTTTCACAGACCGCCATTACGCCTAATAGATTTTTATTTATTCCTAAACTTGCAGCGGATTTCAAAGTACCAAGCACCGCCGCTGATCCCGCCATATCTGTTTTCATATCTTCAATATATTTAGTTGGTTTAATGTTATATCCACCACTATCAAAAGTAATTACTATCCCAACAAAAGCAGTAAATTTATCTTTATCACTAGCTCCTCTATATTCAACAATTATTAATAT
>CAZRHO010000149.1:0-1589 GCA_964599955.1 uncultured Methanosarcinales archaeon | reverse complement strand
TCGGCACTACGTGTCTCGTGGGGACGTAAAGTCCCCAGGGCATAACATCGTTATGTTGAATTATTACTCAGCACCGACATGAAACTATGAAAAAATCTATTGGGAAAAATTGGGCACACGCGATAATTTTATATAGATATAATTAATAACAAATAGTATGGCTACATTAGTTTTACCAGAATATGCTTTAGGCGTTCTAGAACCCTCGCAAATGTTTCTTGTTACATTGATTTATTCAATAGTTATCATTGGATTTTCATTTTTAATGTATAAATTACTTCCAAAAGAATTTTTTAAATTAACCAAAGGAAAAACCATTGCAACAGTAATCCTCTTTTTAATTTCATTTCTTTCACAAGTATATTTGCTATTCACAGTAAAATTTAACATTATAAAAATCATTAATCTTCTTTTAGGATCAGCAGCTAATTTACTGGCTCTTTTTCTTTTTGTAAGCTCTTTTATTTTTCTTTATTATAAAATAAGAGATAAAAAAATCTTCAAAAATAAAAAAGAACTAATCCTTTCAATACTAATAATCTTATTCCTCAATGGTTGGACTTTGAGTATTTTAATGTTTATTTTAATGGCTTCTGCAAATATATTGTTTTTTGCACCAGTAGCTTGCGGATTGACTGTTGTTGATTTTACTGAAACATCTCCTGCACTAGATGCAGGAATTAAGATTAATGAAACTATTGTTGCAATAAATGGAAATCCAATTAATGACATTACTAATTTAATTGCAGTTCTGGAGGAGGCAAAACCAGGAGATGAAATTACAGTTAAAACTGATGCAGATTCCTACAAAGTCAAATTAGTACCGAATCCAGATAATCCAACTCTACCTTTCTTAGGTGTAATTCCAGAATCCAAACATTGTGATAATTAAAATAAAAACAGATTTAGAAATTCCCAAAAAAGCAAAGATAAATGAAATAGTTATTTTTCGTTTAGCTGGATTAAATAAGAAATTTGCTTCATTACTTAAGAAATATTCAACTTAAAATTTTCTTAATTTCTTCATTTAATTTTCCATCTAATGGCAGTCTTGTTGGAAACCATAACCTACCTGTACTTAATCCAACTAATCCTTTTATTAAATTTCTAACAGAACCTTTTGTTTTTTTAGAAGCTAATTCTGCAGAATATATAGTAGTATCATTATCTCTTGTAGCAGAATATGTTGAATAAACAAATTTTAAAACATCAATAGCTTTTGCCTTGGTAAGGTCTGATTCATCAAAAACTCCATCAAAATCCATCCAATAAACATCATCACCAATAAAAAGATTTTTCACATGAGAATCACCAATTACAACACCCTTGCCATGAATTTCTTTTAATCCATAAAATCCATCTTTTAAAGCTTTTTGTCGTTCGCTATCACTTCCTAAATTTCTAAAATCTTTTCCTTCTAAATATCTTCTTATCAAAGCACCATCTTCATATACAACTAATTCGGGAGAATATAAACCATCTAATCTTTCAAGACATCTTGCTTCTCTTTGTAATCTTTGTTTTCCTGTTGATAATTTTCTTGTTCCATAAAAGAATTTGTCCTGAAAAACATAATAAACATTAATCAA
>CAZRHO010000148.1:0-1643 GCA_964599955.1 uncultured Methanosarcinales archaeon | reverse complement strand
TATTAATTAATGAATAAATTTTTACAAAAAAAAATAATTAAGAAAGAAATAAGTTTGATTCATTTTTTATTTCTAACGACTAGTAAATTAGCGATAGGAATAGGTGTAGGGGCTTCCATATCTAAAGTGGCTTTTCCTTACAGTTATCCTCTAGTAGTATTAGGGGTTTCAATTTTGTTACCTACTTTGATTTATTTAATGAAAGAAGAAAAGAAAGAAGAAGATTTTTTGAAAAAAAAATTGAAGAAAATTTAATTTTTTAATTTCCAACATACTTAGAATAAATTGTTTGTGCTTCTTGTTCAGATTTAGCTTTTATGATTGCTCTTCCATCATTAAAAAGCATGATGTTATTGAATCTTAACGTAATTCCATCATCAATTACATCTCCTAACTTTTCCCACTGTTGTTTTATTTTTTCCTTATCTATGTTATTACCTTGAATTTGAAATTTCCCAGCAGCACAGAATTTGATTGTTCCTTGATTATTTTTTTCAAGATAATTAAATTGATTGTTACAAGTTAAACAATTCTTTCTTTTTTTAATTTTAATTTTTTTAAAATCTTGCTGCCAAATGTTGTAATGATATAAAATAGGTTCAACATTATTTTCTAAAATTAGTTTCATAGCTAGGGTAGTTTGTAATGCAGCAATTGAAGTTGTAATGGTATTTAGAACGCCTGCTGTAGAACAAGTTTCTAAATTCTTTTTTTCTTCTAAGAAACATTGTAAGCAAGGTCCATTTTTTAAAATTGGGAAAACGTAACCTGAATTTTTAATTGCCGCACTGTAAACCCATTCTTTGTTATATTTTTTACAATAATCATTTATTAAAAATCTTGTTTGTAAATTATCAGTACAATCAAGAATTAAGTCATATTCATTTAGGACATCTATGTTATCTTTATTTAAATGAACGTTTGCAGTTTTTATTATTATGGAAGAATTAATTTTTGTTAGTTTATCTTTAGCTGTCTCTGTTTTATAATTACCAACATCTTTTTCAGAAAATAAAGTTTGTCTTTGTAAATTTGACAATTCAATTGAATCTCTATCTACTAATAAGATTTTTTGAATTCCAGCTCTAGTAAGTAATTCTGCCGTAACTGTCCCTAAGGCTCCAATACCAATTATAGCTATTTTTGCTTGTTGCAATTTCAATTGGTTATTTTTACCTAACAATATTTCTTGCCTTGAATATCTAGACATTTTTAATTACCTCTTTCATTTTGCAAGCATTACAAACATCTAAGTTGGCAGCTTCACCACAAGATTGACATTTTTCAATTTCAGTCACTAAACCTTTTTCTTTCTCTTGTAATAAAGGTAGGATTGCAAGAAATGAATTTACAACTCCTTGCTTAGTTCCTTTATATTTATGTTCAAAATCATTCAACATTTCTTGAACTTGATGCCGGTAACCTTCTCTAGAATAAGGACATTCCGTGTATTGTACTTGAAATTTTTTTAACAAAGTGTATAACCTAACTTCTTTCTCACTGCATAAATATAATGGTTTAACTCTTTGTACAAACAAGTCATTTTCTTGAATGCCAGATATGGGCCCTAAGCGCCCTGCAAGTTTAATGTTAGCTTTAAAATGGTTCATCATGATCGCTTGTGCTTCATCATCTAAATTATG
>CAZRHO010000147.1:0-1694 GCA_964599955.1 uncultured Methanosarcinales archaeon | reverse complement strand
TACTTTCAAAGTCAAAATGAAAATTGTTAGATAAATCTACATCTAAAATAACATCTCCTTTGTTATCTTTTATACGATAATTTTCAATCAATTTTATTTGATCTTGAAAAGTGTTTATGTTGACTAAAAACTTAAAATGAACTTCATCACCGAGATAAAATTCATTTCCAGGAAATGCACATTGATAATTTTGATTAACTCCACCACAAAATTCAAATTCTCTAATGTCAAGGTAACCTTGATTTGCAACTGAAAAAAGATCTATGTCTAATACTTCTTGCTGGTTAGGGTTATTCTTAACTTCAACAACTCCTGCTTGAATTAAATAAAGTAAAGTTGCTGTGGTTAAAACTGCAACAATCATCATTACTAAGATTTCAACTGCTAATTTTGCTTTTTTCATTGTGGCATCTCATCACATCTACTACACGATTCAAAAGAACCAGAACCGGCAACTGGACTGGATGGTCCAGTTATTTCACAACAATATTCTTTATTATTACATTCATCTTCGCCAAATCCACTACACTGTAATTTGCTCCATTCTAATTCTTCACAAATAAAACCTAAATGTTCTTCTTCAAAATTATGAAGGAGATTTTCAGCATCTTTGATACAAACATTTTCTCCTTCATTATAACAAATTACTTCTCCATCCTTCCCAAAGAATCTATATCCGTCATCTTTCCCATCACAATTATCTTCAACATAACAAATACCAGGTATGGAATAACCGTCTTTAAATTTACGACTGCATAAGTTTGATTTACAATCCCCCATAAAATGGAAGCACATTTCTCCATCAATTAAATTTTCATTCTTACAAAGACCATATTGACGAAAATAATTTTCCCAATGAATACCAATGCAAAAACCAGAATTACAATGTAAATTAGAATAACAGTTTTTACCTTCACCTAATTTTTCATGGCAAGTACCCTTAGTATAAGTTGTTAATTCAAGATCATCATTTATCATATCATAACCACTATCAACACATACTAAATCACCATCACATTCATCATTCCCTCCGCAAGATTCACCTTTTTTTCTTTTATCCATACAAATTCCATCTTGGAGGTTTTTACCAACCCATTGAGAACCATCCCATGATTTGGATTCATAATAATTACCTACACAAACCTGGCCGCCAGTACAATCGTTAACATTCTTACAACTTTTAAATGAAACTTTAATTTTACATTGACCTTCATTAACCCAAGATAAACCACCAACTTTACTTTTTAATTCATTTAAGATTCCTTCTAAAGTTGCACCTTCTAATTTTAAAGTTACCTTCTGATCTTTAACTTCAGATTCCTCATAAGATATTTTCCATTTAAATTCCTGATTTAGAAGTTCCAAAATGTTTTTTAATCCTGCATCTGTCATATCAATATTTATTTTCTTATCAAAGTTACAAACAGGGCAACATTTCTCAGTCCCGGGACATCCTGTTCCTCCAGTGTTAGAATAATCACTTCTACTTAAACAAGAACCCCATGAACCTCCTGCTTGACTTTGTAATTTACAGCTATATTGATCCCAACCCGCAGGTTGCTGAAAACCACTTTTAGTATTAGGTTTCCCACATAAATAAACTTTTGGAGGGGCAGGAGGAACAATAGGTTTAGCAAACATACAATAATTATGACCTTGATACCGGTTACCAAACTTTTTATCAATTTCACATA
>CAZRHO010000146.1:0-1696 GCA_964599955.1 uncultured Methanosarcinales archaeon | reverse complement strand
TAACCCCTGAAAGTGCTACTACCTAATAAAACTACCTTTGGGATTCTTTGACAAATCAGAACAAATTACTTCAATTAGGGATAATTGTAAAAATTACGCTATAAACCTTGCGGGGGAAACAAAAAGAAAGATATAGATATATTTATATTCTTACAATCCTTCCTTTGAGTAAAGAGGTTTTTAACAATGGATTATAACGGCCCATTAACCACAGCAGAATTACAGGATGCAAGGAACACCCTAAAACAAGTCCAAATATGGGAAGATAAACGTGCCAAGAATTTGTTAAAAGCTCAAAAGCAAAGTTTAGTTCTAAAAGATAGAATAAACATGAAATATATTGTCGCAGTTCACCTTACAAATTATTTTCCAAAAAATGGTACTATAAAAACTTCTGGCCAACATAAAATTGATTACATGGGAATGCAAGTTAAGTTCCCCAGACATTCAATCCACTTCGCTTTAAATGGACCAGTTGGAAGCCACATGTACGGTAACTGGGACGGTGCAAAATATGCAATACTTGTTCCTTTGAATAAAATAGCAAGCAGAATCGTTGTATTAAACCCGGTAGACACCTGGGTGGTAGGCGAATTAAAATTACCCATTGGATCTGAAGTGTTAAGCTTAAAAGAAAATCTTAAGAATAAAAAACCAGGTAAAACTAAACTAATAACAATAGAGGGAGATTTACATCAAGCTGTTAAACAAAGGATTATTGAGAAGGGTCTCGCGCCAGCCGATATTGGTATGTGGGCTTGGAGTTTTGAAAGTGAATTTTTCGCTTTAGCAACCAGGACAATCACTGGCGGTTTAAACCCATTAAACAAATTTGATGGAGGAGATTTCACCGATTTATCCAAAAAACTTGGTTATGATACCGTTCCCCACACATACCACCTTCTTAACGAAATTGAAGATCAAATTAAAAGGGTCCTCTCAGACATATCTAATGTTAAAAAAGGAAAAATTGATGATTACATGAAGAGAAGTTATAGTAGAAGGGAAGAATCAATATTATATGAAAAAATTAAACAATTGGAAGAATTTATTAAAGTTAGGGAAAAATTACCTCAATCAAAGAGAGAGATTGAAGCACTTGAACATATTAAAAAAGTTTTAGAACATTGTATCCAGGAAGAAAAATTTCTTTATCATTATTGTCAGAATCGTAACAACGAATTATATAAGGAGATTAAATCAATTAGTAAACTTGGTGATAAAGAAAAAAAATGGTTAATTAGGGAATATTTATTAGTTAAAAATATTAAAGAGATGATTGCAGATCATGATTTAAAAAAATCAAGGAAATTAGTAAAAAAGATTTCTAGGATTGAAAAAAGAGTTTACAATAAATATCAAACATTTAAGGATAAATTAAATGAACTTTCTCAAAATAAAGATTTTGTAGTGGATGTAAGCGATATTATTAACGAGATGGACGTGGGTGAAGCAGTACTAGCTAAATGGTTATCTAAGGTAGTTATCGATGGACCACATTTCACATCTACAATAAAAGAAGATTTAGAAAAAGGTAATTGGAAGAAAGTCGAGGAAAAGATAGGTGATTGTGAATATTGGTTAATTATTTTAGAAAAGATGATTGAAGATTTACACAAATTATTAGAAGCAAGATATAAGAAACATGTTGAAAATTTCTGAATGATATATTTTCAAGAACAAGAAAATATTTATA
>CAZRHO010000145.1:0-1726 GCA_964599955.1 uncultured Methanosarcinales archaeon | reverse complement strand
CTCTTTCTAGGCCAGAACTGCATGCTTCCCCGTCTTGGATTGTGTGCTTTAGGCATTTGTAAAATTTATAGACTACTTTGTCTAATTTGTTTTTCCTATATCTTTAAACAGCCTTTAACGATGCTCATCAAAGAAACCTATGATGATAATCTTGTCAGGCCAATTTCCCATAACCATTTAATTGATCTTGTCAATCAGTCTGATTACCGAATTTTGTTTAAACACAGCCAAAATATACTCATTTTGACTGAAGTATTGGTGAAGAACGTGGTTTGTTTATAAACATTTTGGTAGAATAGAATAAGTTAAAAAAAGAAAAAGAATAAATGAAAAATTATTAACCTAGACATACACACTGAAGATACCTGTATTTGACGGTTTCAATTTGATTTTAATGGACATAAACCACACTATTCATCTCTCAACTTCTCCAAAACCTCATTAACATGACCTTTAACTTTAACAGGAGACCAGATATGAGCAATCTTTCCTTCTGGATTAATTAGGAAAGTACTTCTAACAATACCTAAAAATTCTCTACCCATAAATTTCTTAGGAGCCCAAACGCCATAGGCATTGACAACTTTTTTTTCTTCATCACTCAATAAAGTAATTGTTAAATCTTTTTTCTCAATAAATTTACAATGGCTTTTAACAGAATCTGTGCTAATACCCAAAATTTCACAATTTAATTTGGTAAATTCACTTTTAGCTTTAGTGAAATCCATCGCTTCAATCGAACAACCAGGAGTATTATCTCTTGGATAAAAATATACAACCAACCATTTACCTAAAAAATTTTCAATTTTTACTTCCTTACCATCTTGATTCAATACACCTAATTGTGGTGCAACATCGTTAACATTTAATTTAGTCATTTTTCTCCCTCTTGAACTTTCCTAATAATAGATTCTATTGATTCCTCTTCCTCAATTCCGGAATCGTGACCAGAACCTACAAAATCTGCTTTAACCCAACTTTCTTTACTGCAATTATTGCAAGAAATAGATTTATAATGGTGATTTTGTTCATCAAGCTTATCCCATTGAGACCCTACCTCTTCATTCTTAAAATTAATACCACAGTAACCGCATTTACCTTCATTAAAAATATTAGGAATGTGAACCATCTATAAAAAACAATACTTTAGATAAGTTTTAAATAGTTTCCGCTAAAATTTTAGCTTATGGTTTATCTATTTAGTAACATCCTAGGAAACTTTGTTTTTGACAAGAAGTTCAAACTAGTCGATGAAGGTTCAGAAAAAGAACTAAGAACGAAATATCCAGACCTAAATAGTTTACCAAAAGATAAAATTAGCCGTATCTTGCATTTATTTAAGGATAAAAAATATTACCATAAATTTAGATCTGAAAATATTAAATTAACTAAAAAATCAGTAAAAGAAGCAGTTTCTGAAGATCAATTGATCATCCAAACTATTGCTAACATCAACGAATTAGATAAGGTCACCAACTTACTTTCAAAAAGATCACGTGAATGGTATAGTCTTTATTTCCCTGAACTTTCTGAAAATATTGAAAACCATGAGTCTTATATAGAGGCGATTTCAACTAAAAATAAAACAGAATTAATGGAAGAAATTAATATTAAAAATAGTTTTGGTGCAGATTTGAATGAATTGCATGTTAATGAAATAGTTAAATTAAGCGAAGAGGCTCTAAAACTCTATAAATTAAGAAAAAAACATGAGGAATATCTTCAG
>CAZRHO010000144.1:0-1737 GCA_964599955.1 uncultured Methanosarcinales archaeon | reverse complement strand
AGTTATTGAATTAGAAACTTACTTAATATTTATGGAGAATATCTATTGAGAAGCCAAAAAAAGAACAAAATAACTAATAGGATCATTCCTATCGCTAAAGGGATTAATTTTTTTACAAGAACTTTCTTTTTTATGATATAATGGATTAATTCTATTACTAAGTAAATTGTTGCTATAATACTTAGTATAAATAATATTGATGATGTTACTTTAAGTATTCCTGTTGTTCTTCTATCAGAAATATTTTTTTTTTCAATTTCTTCAAAACAGGAAGAACATTTTTCTGGGTTTGTTGAATACTCACAATGGTCACTAAATTTACTATTAAATACTTTAGGAGGGATATCAGAAAGATTTCCTTCAAAACAGAGGGAATGGAGAGATTGTTGCAGTGGAGTAGCATTTACTATAGGTAAAATAAATAATAATAAACAAAATAAGTACAATCTTTTTTTCTTATGACCCATCAACCTTCACTCAAATAATCTTTATATGCATATTTTTTACTTTGCATGTCAAAATATTTTTTTAAGATTGCATGCAAATTCCATACCCTGTAATACAATTGATCCAAATACACATCTTGATCTCTTTGAGTTAACTTTGTATACCAAGCAGTTAATTTAGAGGTTAACTTTCCTCCTTTACCTATCTTTTGCCAATCATATGTTACTGTCGGGTCAATTACAATATATAACCTAGCGTTTGAAAGAGGTTTTACTTTATTATCAATTTCTACTTCCATTTCAGTAAGGTCCCAAATGTGAACCGTGAATAAAATCTCATAATGGATATATTCCGTGACATTTTTTTTTACTAACCATTTTAATTCTTGTTCTGCACCAGCAGGAGAAGGAACCTTATGTTTGTAATCTACTTCATGCCACATATAACCATAGTTTTTAGCCCAATCTATTACTGCTGAATATAAACCATCAAAATCAAACAATCCATTATAACGTAAGGTAATTTTAGGTAATGCTTCTTTTCCCATACATAAAATTATTTTTTAAACTTATATAAACTTTATCTCTACGTTAAATTAAAATTGATAGAAAAAGATTCGTTTTTTACTTTAAATTCTTCAGTGAACTTAAATTTATTTTTAACTTGACTTGAACTAATTATAATTTCAACTGCGCCAACTTTATCTTTAATCTCAGTTTCAAAAAGTTTCAAATTTTCAATCATTACTTTATTTGATTGAATTGATAATTTTATTTGATCTGTTTTTTGTAAACCTACTTTTTTTCTTGCTTGTTGAATATTTCTTGTAACTTCACGAGAATAACCTTCAGCTTCCAATTCAAAAGTTCTTTCTGTATTTATGTATGCTGAACCTTGTTTAAAATCTGCTCCTGAAAATCCTGCAGGTTCTTCATGTTCAAAACTTAACATTTCGTTAGTAATTTTAATTGTATCTTTACTAATTTTAAATTCATATTTGTTTTCTTTTTCCATGATTTTTGCTATTTTTTCAGCATCTTTAGTTAGAATTGTAATTATTTGTGGGGATAGTTTTCCATAAGTCTTTCCGATATTTCTATAATTTGGTTTTATAGTAGTTTTAACACCAGGTAGATTATTTTTAACTACAACGGATTTAGTATTTATTTGTTTTTTAATGATTTCAACTAAATTTTTAACAGCTTTATTAATAGTTTTATCTTTGGTAACTATAACTAGTTCTTTAATTGGCCATCTTAATCCTAACTTAGATTTCTCTCTCGCTGCAAG
>CAZRHO010000143.1:0-1753 GCA_964599955.1 uncultured Methanosarcinales archaeon | reverse complement strand
ATTTCATCAACAGTTCCTTGTTCAGTTGACAAATCTGCTGATTCTTCAACTTCTTGAATTACCGGTGCTTGTTCCTCAACCTCGGCTGGTTCTTCAATAATCTGTTTCTGTTCTTCAACCACTATTTTATCTTCTACTTCAGTTGGTTCATCGATAGGAGATGGTTCTTCAACAGCAATTTGGTTAGCGCAACTAACTATAAAAAGCAAAGTTATTAACAAAATTATTTTTTTCATTGTAACCCCCTCTTTTGTTTATAAGCATTAAATTTATCTACAATTGGTTTATCTAATACCGCGTAACGTTGCATGTTAACAATATCTTGCGCTAAATCTGCCATCTTATCAAGAGTTATTTTCCCTGATTGATAATCTTGCTCAACGAATGATCTTAACCTTTCCAATAATGCCGCTAAGTAATAATTGTTTTCTTTATCAACATCAACAATTTTTGAAATACAATCATAATCTTGACATTCCGCAAATTTTGTAAATTTATTAGCACAAACTAGATCCACGGTTAAGCCTGAGCAAGCGTCAGGCATATCAGTTGTTTGTTCATTCTCAACCCTACAGATTATTTTTTCTTTAACAGTTTCTTTAGTTGTACAATCCGGTGGAGGAAGAACTTTAAAGGTGGTACTTAACTTTGTATCATAACATTTCCCTGTAACTTTATGTTCACCTGGGGGAAAATTATTTGGTATTTTATATTCATAATTCCAAGTATCTTTGGAATCAGATTTACCAATAAGTTCTTCAAAATCTCCCAAATCAACATTTACATTAGATCCGCTATCACATTTAAACACGGAGATGCTCATTGTATCTCCAATTTCGTATGTTTCCGGAGTTATCAAAATTTTTGCATCATGATGCGCAGACACAGAAACACATAAAACAATTAACATAACAATTAATATCCTCATTTTGACTTACCTCTCTTTTTTCTATTACTTAACTGATCAGATAAGTTGGAAAACCTTAGTAAATAAAAAACTATCCCCGGCGTACAATGCATAATTAAATATTTAACCAAGTTAACTAAATCTGGTCGGAAAAGTAAATAATCTACCGTGGCAGGAATAATTGGCCAAATGATTGTCCAGATAGCAAGGATTCTAGATGGTTTAAATATAACTAAACCAGCAATAGTTAAATCTAGCAAACCAACAAGGATTAAAAAAAATTTAGAGATACCCAAAGAAAATCCTAAGTATTTAAAATACATTAACATGATTTGATCTAATTTTAAAGCATCTATTCCATGGATTAAGAAAAAATAAAAAATTAAACCTCGCGTTAACCATTCTATTAACTTAGGGACTTTATTTAATTTTAAATTCTTAAACTTCATTAAAATTAATATATCTGTTAAATTTATAAATCTTAACCAGAAATTATTTAATTAATAATGTTTTTCTGATTCTAATGAGTAAAAAAGAAGAAAATAATAAGAAAAAGAAACGTAACCCTTTAGACGATATTTTAGAAGATTTGGAAAATTATGACGATGGTTGTGATTCTGTTGATTTAATGTCTTCTGGAGAATAATTATGGATGATGAAATAATTGAAAGAAAAGGTTATAATATTAGTTGTTGTCGTAGTTATATGAGTCCAAAAGGGAGATGTTACACTTGCCCTGAAGATTTAGAAAAAGATCCAGATGAGGAAATAATATGAAAGTCTTAAACTCCATTATTTTTATATAAGAGGAATATTATGAAACAACGTTGCCCAAAATGTGGTTCT
>CAZRHO010000142.1:0-1828 GCA_964599955.1 uncultured Methanosarcinales archaeon | reverse complement strand
ATCTGATGAGGCTTATTTTCGTTTACCTCTACCTATGTCTGGTCCTGCGATGGGTCTTTCATTACAAATGACACAAGAATTAGAATTAAGTTTACCATCAGGTATATATCAAGACGTGGATACTCCTAAAGAGTTTTATGAGGTGATGATATTTCATGAATTAAGAGAGATGGAATATGCGAGTAATGGTTTTGAAGATGCACATCAAAGAGCAGTGAATGACGAAATAATGTATACATTCAAATTTTTTGATGAAGAAACACGTGAAAAATATGCTGTATTTGTTGAAGAATATCGATCAAACATAGGCCATGGAAGTAATATAGAAGACTATGTATCTTTACCAGATGAACTCACACTCGAGGCACACACTCATTTAATGATACGTGATAAACTTAAGAGTAATAGAAATATTGAAAATTCAGTACAATATGAGATAGAAGAACCAGGAAAATTGATTTTTGAAGGTATAAAGACCAAATCAAAAAGAGGGATCAATGTAGGACCAGAGAGTACAAAATTTAGTGCACGTTGTATAGGAGAAATTTTATGGTACCAAGAACAAGACATTCGTGTTGAAGTTAAAGAGTTTGTTGGAGATGGAAACAACTATGTGCAAGGAGAGGTATCAAAACCAGGATTATCTCTTTTATCACAGAAATATATATTTAAAATGGAGGATGTAGACTTCATTGTTGGAAGAACTAAAAATAAAACATTACAAGTTATTCCCGTGAGTGAGGAATATAAGAAAAAGATAACTCCTACAGCAATCCAAACTGCTAAAAAAGATCTAATGGTTAGGTTGGGTTTATGAAATGAGATAGTTTTTATTAATTATTTTATAGAGTTACACCATTCTCTAAAAATGGACAGGTTCAGAGATAGCAACCTGAGAATTTACGCTAAAAAATTTAATTTTTGGCGCACTTGAAGACCATGTCTTCAATTTGTTTCTAAAAACCTCTAATGTCGAGGTTTAAAAATGACTTTAGAAGATGAAAGTAATTTGAAATTAGTTATTCAGGAATTTTATGGAATAACACCCACCAAGGTTGAAAAGTTAGATATAAAATCAACCAATAACGTTTTCAAAATTGAATCTAAACAAGGAAACTTCTTACTTAAAGAAAATTTTAAATTTCATAAACAGCAAATAGATCATTTGTTGTACAGAGTAGATGTAGCTAACCATTTGATCAAGAAGGGAATAAGAACTCCACGTCATATTAAAAATAAACTGGGTTCAGTACTTACTGAATATAAAGATAAAAGATATACCTTACTAAATTTTATTGAAGGAAAAACTTTGCATAAAGATGTAGATATAGATACAATGGTTAAAATTCTTGCTAATTTTCATAATGCAACTAAAGATTTTAAATCAAAACATAACGCAAGAACCAAACCTGTACATTCTAATGAAGATCATGAAACAATTACACAGTTAATCTTCAAAACTAGAAAAGAAGATACATCTTTACTAGATTTCATAAGGACAATAGATGAAACAGAATTTATCAAACGACTAAAAGGAGATCTTGAATTTATTTATTTATGTATGATTAAAGCTTTGTTTAGTGTAAAAAACATTAAATTTACTGAAGAAACTATCCTCCATTATGACTTCAAGCATGATAATTTATTGTTGGATAAAAATGGAAATGTATCTGTGTTAGATTTTGACTTTTCTCACAGAGGTTACATTGAAGCTGATTTAGTAAAAGCAGCAAAATATTATGCAATGAATGAAGAAGAAACAGAATTAAACATTGAAACTTTTAAGAGATTTATAGAATCTTATAATAATCAAAAACAGATAATGGCA
>CAZRHO010000141.1:0-1954 GCA_964599955.1 uncultured Methanosarcinales archaeon | reverse complement strand
TGATCGCCATTTATTTCCTTAATCATCCCTTGTTTTATTAACTTATCCAACTCCTTAACAATCAACACCATCGCCCAAGTATCCAACTTACAATACTCTAACAAATTCTTCCTAGCATCAATCCCATCGAAAATCATCTCATAATAAGATACAGAAGCTAATCCACCATTATTAATATTTAAATCCTTATACAGATTCTTTCCAATCACTGCAGGTAAAACTTCTTTAATACTACAACTACCTTTTTGCGCAGGATTATAATAATCAAAATTCTGGAACGGAACTATTAAATCAACAATACGTGAAATGACAGAATCAACCCATTCCTTTTCCTCAGGGAATGCTTCAGCCAACTCTCGTAAACGGCCAATCTCAAAAGATTGATAATAAACAACTATGCTACCACTACTACCTAAAGCCTTCTTCAATTCAGATAAAAACTTTTTCCGCGGATCACTTTTAGAATCATGTAAGTACTCATAATGCTTATCTCCCACATGAACACTGAATTGAAAAGGCACCTGTTGGTACGGCCTAACACCATCATATAACGGAACACCAACATTAAAAGTTTCAAAATCCATGTAATGGACAGGTTCCTTCAATCCGTCTAAAAATTTCTTAATCCCATCTTTGTTAACATGAACTTCACCTGTATTAGCACACTTTCTTTGAATCTCTTGCTTCTTATTCAACTTGAACTCTTCAGGAATATCTTTGATAGCGAACACTTCAGCTTCTAATAACTCTAATGACTTCTTACCACCACGATACAACTCAAAAACGTGACTTTCAGGAAGAAAACTCCAACAATCTTCAGAGACACATTCTAACCCTAAATTGCAACCGTTACCAATAGCAACATCTGGTGCTTCTTTATTGTTAACAATTTCTAACATGTCATCAATTCGTTCTTGGATTCCAACGATAGCATCATCAACTTCAGTAGTGATTTCTTCTTTAGTAAAAAGTTCGTTAGGAATGATGTCACCATCTTTTACAAATTTATTATTAATATGAAGAAGAAAACATTTTCTTATTTTAAGTCCAGACTTTTCATATACATACCTTTGAAAAGAAACATCATGGACATGTTCAGGTTTAACTTTAGTTGAACCTTTAACTTCAACAATGTCCCATTCATCACCTACTGGTATTAGAACGTCTGCTCTTGCATACAAATCTCCAGCAATGATACCAGCTTCAAAAATAGTTTTTCTGTCTGAAAGAAGTCCTTTAGTTTTTTGTAAATTACCTTTGAAATCTCTTTCAGGTAAATCAACACCTTCAGGGAACAACTTTTTAGCAATCTGGCCAATTTTATTACCCTGAGCCATAATAAATTGTGTAGCTATATCAAATTCTGGTATTTTGTCCAAGTCATGGAACATCATCCACAAATATTTTGGACATTGTAGTCCAACCATGTATTTTGATTTAGTTAGTAGTGGCATAAATCATTGAAAATTAGATGATATAAATAGTTTACTAACAAAAGTTAATTCACTATTGTTAAATTCCTTAACATATTACCACCAACCAGTTCTTTTTTGATTAACCTTTAATCTCATCCCAACCTTTTCTCACACTTATTAAAAACACAATCAACCCATAAATCCCAAAAGATCCAAGACTTATCCAAAAGAATACAACACCTGCTTGTTCTGGAATAAATCCTAACCACTTTTTTCCAAAATCTAAACCAATGCTTAATACTAACGCAACTAAACCAAACCCTAATATTTCATATTTCATGTTTATTTCCTCCATATTTGTGACTCTACTTGTGATGCTAGATTATAGCGTTTAAACTACCCTAAGTAGAAAATTCTTCATTTGTGACGCTCAATTTTTCAACTATAATACTATTACTCTTACCACTAAATTGTTCTTTAATGAACTCTTTAGATTGTAACCTGAACAGTATAGGTAATCCATGCCTTCTGTAACTGTT
>CAZRHO010000140.1:0-1989 GCA_964599955.1 uncultured Methanosarcinales archaeon | reverse complement strand
AAGCATCTAAACATTTAGAATATTATGAAGATCAATTTGATTGTGAACCTTTCTTACAAGGAATTAAATTATTAGATCAATTAGAATTAAATGATAAAACCCCAAAAGAGATGGTTAGTGAAATTTCTAGAACCATTGAAAATCAGAAAGGTAAATTTATGATTTCATTAGGTGGCGATCATGCAGTAACTATCGGAATTGTAAAAGGGTTAGAAAAATACCATCAAAATTTTTCCATTATCCAATTTGATGCCCATGCAGATTTCAGGGATAGTTGGAACGGATCTTCATTGAATCACGCTTGTGTAAGTAGACAAATAAGCAAAAAACATGAATTATTAAACATTGGTGTTAGGTCCATGGACATTGATGAAAAAAAATTAATTGAAAAAGAAAAAAATGTTCATTTAATTCCCACATACAAATTTTCATTAGAAAAAATAGAAAGAATATTGCCTAAATTAAAAAATAAGGTTTACATCACAATTGACATTGATAGTTTAGATCCTTCATTTATTAGAAACACAGGCACACCAGAACCTGGAGGATTAACCTGGAATAATTTGATAGAATCGTTAAAATTGATTTTTAGGAACAAAGAAGTTATTGGAGCAGACATTGTAGAATTTTCACCTAAACATGATTTTGAACCTGAAGCTTATGCGTTAGCTAAATTAACTTATAAAATCATGGCTATGCAACAAACTTATAAATAAAGACAAATAAAGAGGATTAATAATGGCAAAACCAAAATTCAAACAAAGATGTGCAATTTGTAAAAATAACATGGTTGTTATCTTTTCCTACAAACAATTTCCTATTTGTGTAGATTGTCACATGAAACAGATCGATAAACCAATTGAAGATGCTAAAGCTAAGAAATTGTTTAACATCCCTGAAGAATTTTATCGAAAATCAGTCTTCTTAAGAAATATTAAAGGAGCTTTCATCAGATTTGGGAAATTAAGTGAAAAACAAATTGAAGCTTTCAAGAAAACAGTTAAAGATATTAAAAATCCACCAAAGGAAGAATCTGAAACTAAAGAAGATAACAAGGAATAAAAAAACAATAAATAACTAAATTATCTCCGAAATCTTTATAAACAAATCACGTACACTTAATTTTAACCGTTAAAACTACCTTAGTGTAGGAGGTCAAAATGAATAAAGAAGAAGTTAAAAAAGCCTTAGAAGAACTAAAGAAACAACCTAAAAGGAAGTTTACTCAATCTTACGATTTAATTATAAACTTAAAAAACATTAATGTTAAATCTAACCCAGTTGATTTTAATGTAAATCTACCTAATTCTAATGGAAGAAAAA
This sequence comes from uncultured Methanosarcinales archaeon, assembly GCA_964599955.1. Lineage (GTDB taxonomy): Archaea > Nanobdellota > Nanobdellia > Woesearchaeales > GW2011-AR9 > CAZRHO01. The sequence goes on along the minus strand of CAZRHO010000140.1, from coordinate 666 downwards.
TTAAAGTTGGAGCTTTCGTTGAACCATTAATGGTAGAACAAGCAGAAAAAACTTGTGATTTAGTAATTAAAGAAGTTGATTTTAAAAACTATAAAGATAAAAAAGTAGCTAAAAAGTTAGCTCAAGATTACGATTATTTCATTTCTCAAGCAACTCTGATGCCAAAAGTAGCAGCTGCTTTCGGTCGAGTATTAGGTACTAGAGGAAAAATGCCTAACCCTAAATTAGGTTGTGTAATTCCTCCAAATGCTAACCTTGAACAATTAATGAAAAAACTAGCTGCAACTGTAAGTTTATCAGCTAAAAAAGCTACTAATTTACAATGTATGATTGGTAAAGAAGATCAACCAGAAGAAGAAGTGATTGCCAACATCATGGCTGTATTTCAAGCAGCGGTTAGAAATTTACCAAATGAATCTCAAAATATTAAAAACGTATGTTTAAAATTAACAATGGGGAAACCAGTTAGGGTTTAAATAAAAAGATGGTTAGTGAAAAAAAGAAAACATTAGTACAAGAATTAAGTGAAAAAGCTAAATCTAGCCCAGTTGTAGGAGTAGTTAACTTAGAAAATTTACCTGCTCAACAATTACAAAACATGCGAGCGATGCTTAGGTCAAAAGGCGTTCAATTAACAATGGCTAGAAAAAAATTGTTAAGATTAGC
>CAZRHO010000139.1:0-2010 GCA_964599955.1 uncultured Methanosarcinales archaeon | reverse complement strand
AACTTTTTTAATAATGTTATTTCTAGCATACTTATATATTAGAAACATTTACTTCCCGATTGATTTCTAAAATGGAAATTAAGAATATGAAAATTGAAAACCATTCAAATTTTAAGATTAACTTCTTTCAATTGTTCCTTGCTTATTGAACTAGGACTATTAACCATTAAACATTTAGCATCTTTATTTTTTGGAAAAGCAATTACATCACGAATACTTTCTCCCTCTGCCATAATCATCGCCCAACGGTCAATTCCAAAAGCCAAACCACCATGAGGTGGAGCAAATTTTAAAGCTTCCAATAAAAAACCAAATTTTTCCTGCTGCTCTTTTTTATCAATACCTAAAGATTTGAAGACATCTTCTTGTAGTTTTTCGTCTGAAATTCTAATTGATCCCCCGCCAATTTCATAACCATTCAAAACCAAATCATAAGCTCTCGAATGGACTTTATCTTTGTCATTTTGTAAATATTTAACCTCACTCATGTTTGGACAAGTAAAAGGATGGTGCATCGCTAAATGTCTATTTTCTTCTTCACTAAATTCAAACATAGGGAAATTTGTAACCCATAAAAAACTAAATTTTTCTTTAGTCTCTTTTCTCAAATCAGGTCGATCATTGCCGTATTTTTCTATTGCTTCCTTGTAAGTCATTCTACGAAAAGGTGTTTTCAAATCAACATCTAAGACTTGTTTAAAAACATATTTCATTAACCTTTCATTTAAAGAATAAATATCTTCTTCCTCTACAAAAGACATTTCAATATCAAGTTGAGTAAACTCTGGCTGACGATCTGCCCTTAAATCTTCATCTCTGAAACAACGAGCAATTTGAAAATATTTGTCAAACCCACCAACCATTAATAATTGTTTAAATGTTTGAGGAGATTGTGGTAAGGCAAAGAACTTACCTTTAAAATTTCTTGCAGGGACAATGTAATCTCGAGCCCCTTCAGGTGTAGATTTGGCTAATATTGGAGTTTCTATTTCTAAGAAAAATTCTTCATCTAAAAAATCCCTTATAGCTTTGATTAATTTATGACGAAGAATAATATTTTTTTGCATATCTTCTCTACGCAAATCAATATAGCGATATTTTAACCTAGTATCTTCATGACTTTCAATATCTTCGCTAAGATCTAAAGGTAATTCTGGGACTTCTTTTAGAATTTTAATTTCATTTGCAGATAATTCTATTTCTCCTGTTCCTGAGCCTTTAACTTGTGAATCAGGTCTAGCCTTAACTTCGCCAATTACTTGAATTATATCTTCTTTATTCAGATTTCTAAATTCTTGAGCCAAATCCTTGTTTAAAAAGATTTGGGTTTTACCATAACGATCTCTTAAATGAAGGAAACCAATTTTTCCACCGATACGTACAGAATCTATCCAACCTGCCAAGGTAACATCTTTACCAGCATGTTTCTTAGATAATTCACCACAAGTATGCGTTCTTAACATATTTAGAAGTTGTATCGAAAGTATTTTTAATTCTTTTGGTCATAAAAATAATAAACAAAGTTAAAAAAAAGAATTTCAGAATTACCCAGTTACTCTATGTCCCCACGTGCGACCTAATTTCTTTCTACCAGTAGTTTTAGTTCTTGTACTTCTTACATTCTGAATAGGTCTACTTTTTCTACTTTTTATCTGAGAACCACTAATGCCAGCTTGTCCTTGTAAAATAGCTTTATCTACAAAACCACGCTTTTCTGGTTGGATATCTAAAGGCACCATCACTGGCCCACTATCATCGACAGTTATCAACTTAGTAATACACATCCCATGGGTAACTTCTTTCTTTTCAGTTATATTTTTATTATATTGTAATTCAGCTAAGACTTCAACTTTTCTTTCCGGTGCCAACAATAAAGCATCTAATTCTGCGACTCTAGTAACGGTCCACTCTAAATTAGCTAAAGCTTTCTTTTTAACTTTAGACCTTTTTGTTTTGTTATATGTTTTCCACCAGTACTTTAATGCCCTTTTACTCTTTGGGTTTAATTTT
>CAZRHO010000138.1:0-2012 GCA_964599955.1 uncultured Methanosarcinales archaeon | reverse complement strand
GGATTAAATAGAGGAGCTGGTTTAAGAAAATCGTTTAATTTAATTCCTAAAAAAGGAAATTGGACAGCACCTTTAAAAAATCCTATGGTTCAAAAAGAATATTTAGAAGATAAATATTCAGAAATGAAAGGTGATGATAGAATGCAAGGTAATGCTGACATGTTTTTTCATGTAGATGTTACAGCAAAGTATGCTGTTAAATCTCTTATGGCGGTCTTTAACTGATTAAGGAATAGTAAGGAATGGGTTGGAGAAAGAATTAGTGAAGCTAGTGAAGAAGAAAAAAGAGATATTAAAGAAGAAAAATTTAAAGAAGAACTTACTCAATAATGCTGGCTAAAAATAAAGGATGTCTTTGTGAAAATCTAGCAACAGTGTGGTTACAAGAACAAGGTTATTATGTTTTTAAAGGAAGTCAAACACAATCACCTATTGATTTAATTGCCGTGGATCCAAAAACATTAGAACATAAATTTTTTGATGTAAAAATGTTAGGTAAAAGAAAAGATGGAAGTATTATAGCTCGTCAACCTAGAATTAAAGACAAACGTATACATATTTTATCGGTAGACTTAATTAATAAAAAATGTAGAATAGTCCCAAAAAGGAAAGCAACATGGAGTTAAGAAAAAAAACAGAAATGATCGTAGTACATTGTGCTGCAACTAAACCATCTATGGATATTGGTTATAAAGAAATTCGTAAATGGCACGTAGAAGATAATGGTTGGGATGATGTAGGTTATCATTACATTATAAAACGTGATGGTATTGTAGAAGTAGCTAGATCAGAAGCTTTTCAAGGAGCACATGCTCCTGCTGTTAATTCTAAAAGTATAGCTATTTGTCTAGTAGGTGGTATGGCAGAAGATGGTGGTGCTGAAAATAATTTTACTTTAGAACAATTTTTATCATTAAAAGATTTAATTAAAAAAATTAAAATAACTAATCCTAATATTATAGAAATAGTAGGACATTGTGATGTTCAAGATAATAAACCAAATTGTCCTGGATTTAATTTAAAAGAATGGTTAATTAAGGAGGATATAAATGTGGCTTAATATTGCAGCTAAACTTGTACCGGGAATCATTAAAACTGGAATGAGTATAGCTTCTAATAGAAGAAGAACTAAAGAATTAGAATCAGTTGCAGAAATGAAGCATGCTGAACGTATGGCTTCTGGTGAATTAGAATATAAAAAAGCAGTAATAACTAATAATCAACAGGGATGGAAAGACGAGTTCGTGTTGATCCTGGTGTCAGCCCCAGTGATGTTATTAATTTGGTCTATTTTTTCTGATGATCCAGAAATTATGGCTAAAGTAGAAAAGTTTTTTGAACAATTTAATAATATGCCATTTTGGTATCAAGCTTTATTTATTGGTGTAGTATCAGCAATCTATGGATTAAAAGGTGCTGATATAATAAAGAAAAAATGATAAAAAAATTATTTGAAAAACTTATAGATAAGATTTTTGGAAGACGTTGTAAATGTGGAAATAAATCACAAAGTTGTTCTAGTAAATAATTAATTATTATAAAATTTTTATTAATAACAACAGCAACCTATGAAAAATATATACTTATTTGAATTAAGTGATGTATTTGCTAATCAAGTTTATTTACCTTATTCTAGTGGAGTAGTATGGTCTTATGTAAAAAATAATCCTTATATTAAAGATCACTATAAATTAAAAGATTGGTTTTATGCTCGTGATGAAGCTAAAAATATTATTAATAAAATAGAAAATCCTCATATATTATTATTTAGTTGTTTTATGTGGAATTGGAATTTAAATTGTGAAATAGCTAAAACTATAAAACAAAATTATCCTTTTTGTAAAATAATGTTTGGAGGACAACATCAACCACTTGCTGATAGAGCTAAAGGTTTTTTTAATGAACATCCTTATGTAGATGTTTTAATACATAGTGAAGGTGAAGAAACAGTAAAAGAATTATTATATGAAAAACCTTATGAAGAAATAAAAGGTATAACTTATAATGATTCT
>CAZRHO010000137.1:0-2019 GCA_964599955.1 uncultured Methanosarcinales archaeon | reverse complement strand
GTCTGCTCCTCTAAGGTTTGCTCTCATAAGATTTGCTCCACCAAGGTATGTTTCCATAAGGTATGCTCTTCTAAGGTTTGCTCCACTAAGGTATGCTCCTTCAAGGTCTGCTCTTCTAAGGTCTACTCCTACAAGGTCTGCTCCTGAAAAGTTTGTTACTCTAAGGTCTGCTTCCGGTTTTATTTCGTATCCATTAATCATTCTAGTCATTTTTTATTATCCTATAACGTATTCGTTACCTTCTCCATCATCAATTATCATGCCTTCAAGATTAGCACTTGAGAAATTAGCTTCCGTTATATTTGCTCCCACAAGGTTTGCATAACTAAGATCTGCTCCTTGAAGTTTTGCACGGAAAAGATTCGCTCCTGAAAGGTTTGCTCCTGTAAAATCTACTTTACTTAGGTCTGCTTTTACAAGTTTTACGTTTTCAAGATTTGCTTCTCTAAGTATTGCTCCTTCAAGGTTTGCTCTTTTATATTTTGAGTAGTCTATTCCTGAAAACTCATATGCTTTTCTACTAAATGGTCTTTTAGGAATATGGAGAGGATATTCAAAATTTGCTCCACTAAGATCTGCTCCTCTAAGGTCTGTTTCACTAAGATTTAATGTCCCATAATCTTCTACGGAAAAATTTACACCTTTAAGGTCTGCTCTTTCAAGATATGCTCTTTTATGTTCTGGGTAGTCTACGGCAAAATTCACACCTTTAAGGTCTGCTCCTACAAGATTTGCTCCAGGTTTTATTTCATATCCATTAATTATTTTTGTCATTTTTTATCTCCTATAATGTATGTGTTACCTTCTCCGTCATCAATTATCATGCCTTCAAGGTTTGCTTGATAAAATTTAGAATGATCAAATTTTGCATAACTAAGATCTGCTCCACTAAGATTTGCATTTCTTAGATCTGCTCCAGCAAAATTTACATTTTTAAGATTCGAATATAGAAAATTTGCTCCTTTAAGATTTGCATTACTAAAATTTGCTCTTTCAAGATGCTTCTTTGAAAAGTCTGCATCTTCAAGGTTCTTTCCTTTAAAGTTTAAGCTAAAAGAATATGAGTTCCTAGTTTTTTTGAAAGAATTCATAAAAGCTTTTTCAGAAATATCAGTTGCTTGTTCTATATCAAAACTAGGTTGCTTATAATGTTTGTTAACATTATGATTTCTTTGAATTAATGTTTTATAATCAGAAAAAATATCTTCTAATTCACTAAAATATTCTTTTTTATGATCTTTTGTCATTTTTGATTGGAATGTAAGTCTTGAACCAGTTTCAAATTTTCGATAGTCAATAACTCCAGTAGTTTCCCAACCAAAAGTGAATTCTTTTACAACAGGTTCATAAAGAATATTTAATACTTTAATCCTGTAATTTGCAAGAAAAAGAATATCTTCCTCAAAGAGTTCTTCAAACTGATTCTCTAATTCTTGAGATATAAATTTTGCAGATGAAGTTAAATCTCTACATACAACATCTTGAAAATATATATCATAAATTTTCTTTTCTAAATTTAGTACAGTCATTTTTTTATTCCTCTTCTCTTAATTTCTTTCGATAATCTTCTACTCTAAAAATAACTGCAAGGGCGGAACTTAAAAGAGTCCCAGTAATTGGTTCATAATGTATCCTCGTAATGTTGTCTGCAACGGATGAATGTAAATTTAAATAAGCATTTTTAACGTAATTAAAAAGCTCTTGATCTCCAACATAATTTGTTATTGTATCAGATATATCAAACCCAACAAATGTTGCTAAAGAAATCAGACCTAAGGTCCTCATACTTTCACTTGTTGTTACCTCGTCATCCTTTAATTGTGATTTTGCATAAGTTACTGCAGTAATTGGAGCAGCAAAGTCCACTAATAAATCTAAATCAGGATTCTCTGTAATTTGTCCAATAACTTTTACTGCACCGTAAATCAATCCAGTTTTAACGGTAGCTCTTATCCTTGGATTATCATTATATACATCAACTACATAATTAATTCCTTCTGCTATTTTTTCTAAAGTCAT
>CAZRHO010000136.1:0-2030 GCA_964599955.1 uncultured Methanosarcinales archaeon | reverse complement strand
AACATCACCTTTTTTAATTGATAAGTATAAAACATATAATTAACCTATTTAAATCTTTCCTAGCAATGACACTGTTAAAAATCCCTTTACTTTATATACGAATAAACCTACAAAAGTTAAAAAATATTTTAAATACATTATAACTCCTTAAACAAAAACCATTACTTAAAGCACATAACAGTAAAAAATCAAAATCTTTATAAATGGCTCGTAATCCAAAGTAAACTATGAGTCAGATTATTAACGTAAATACAAACGAATTAATTAACAAAGCAGCTTTAGAACTAAAGAAACAAAAGCTAGTTGAAGCTACGGAATGGAGTAAATTTGTTAAAACTGGTCATCATAAACAAAGGTTACCTGACAATGAAGATTGGTGGTTTTACAGATCTGCTGCAGTATTAAGATCAGTAGCTAAATTAGGCCCGGTTGGGACAGAAAAATTAAGAACAAAATATGGTGGAAAGAAAAATAGAGGACACAAGCCAGAGAGATTCTATAAAGCATCAGGTTCAATATTAAGAAAAATTTTACAACAATTAGAAAAGTCAGAATTAGTTAAGCAAGAAGAAAAAGGCGTACATAAAGGAAGAATTTTAACCCCAAAAGGAGTCTCGTTCTTAGATAAGATCGCCGTACAAATTGCTAAACAAGAACATAAAGGATTGAAAGAATAATAATTTATTATTAAAAATGGCAAGAAACAAACACCCATCCCGGAAAAAACGTTTAATCAAATTAAATAAAAGAACAAGGTGGGCCCCTTTCTGGACAGTTTTCAAAATTTACGGTAAAGGAAGAAAAGTTCATCCCTCAAGACATACTGAAGTTAAAAGGTCTTGGAGAAGAACTAAAACTAAAGCTTAAAAAAAATGGCTAAAACTGAAACTAAAATCGTTGAAAGAACTTACAATGTTCCTCTTAGGAAAGAATATAGAAAAGTCCCTAGATGGAAGAGAACTAAGAAAGCCGTAACTGCTTTAAGACAATTTCTTTCTAAACATATGAAATCAGATGAAATAAAATTAAGTAGCGCTTTAAACGAAAAAGTTTGGCAACATGGAATTAAAAACCCACCACACCATGTTAAAGTAACTGTAACCAAAGACGAAAAAGGAATTGTTAAAGCTGATTTATTTGGTTCTAAAAAAGAAGTTAAAGAAGCGCCTAAAAAGAAGTAGTTTTATTACAATTGATTTCTTACTTATTTTATTAACAAGTTTTTTAAACTAACTAATAAAATTTATTCTATGCCTAATCGAGAAATCTTTATTAAGAAAGAAACAGTAGGAGAATTTGGTAATTCTCCAGAAAAAAGAACTATAAAAAGACTGTTAGAATATGGAATAGTTAACATCGATAAACCTAAAGGTCCTACATCTCATCAGACTTCAGATTACGTTAAAAAAATATTAAAATTAGGCAAAGCAGGCCACTCTGGAACTTTAGACCCGGCAGTTACAGGCGTACAACCTATAGCCTTCGGTAGAGCTACCAGGATTACTCAATTCTTACTAACGGCACCAAAAGAATACATCTGTTTAATGCATTTACACAAAGATATTGATGAAAATAAATTAAGGAAAGAGGTAGAAAAATATATTGGAAAAATTCAACAATTGCCCCCTATCAAAAGTGCAGTTAAAAGGCAACTTAGGACTAGGGAGATTTATGAATTAGAAATCTTAGAGATTATAGAAAAGGAAGTGTTATTTAGAGTTAAATGTCAAGCTGGAACTTACATTAGAAAATTATGCCATGACCTGGGACAAACTCTAGGCACTGGCGCACATATGGCGGAATTGAGAAGAAGTCAGGCTGGGCCTTTCACTGAGAAAGACAATTTAGTTACCTTGAACGATTTACAAGATGCAGTTCATTTCTACAAAGAAGAAAACAATGATAAATTTTTACGCCACTGTATCCAACCAGTTGAAAATGCTTTGAAATATTTACCAAAAATTTGGATCTTTGACACTACCATTGAAAGTTTAACTCATGGAAGAGATTTAGCAATCCCGGGAATAAGT
>CAZRHO010000135.1:0-2061 GCA_964599955.1 uncultured Methanosarcinales archaeon | reverse complement strand
GTGTCAGATCCTGACGGAAGCAGCATTAAGGTTTGTTTGTTGGTGTTCAAAGGGTTGCAAGTTCGAGAAGCTTTAGGGATTAAACCAATGATGCTTTATTGATTCGACTGCGGGTATGCCCCTAAAAATTTTTATTCTAAATCTAAATTATCCAATTCATCAAAATTGAAATCTTCATCTAAATCTAAATCATCTAAATCCTCAAGTTCACCAAGTCCTTCTTCAACATCAATTTCTTCAGAACTATCTTCGATTATAATTTTTTCAGAAGAAATTTCTTCTTCTGAAGAATCATAAGAATCTAATTTTTCTTTTACTGGTTCAATTTGTTTACAACTCACTAAAAGAACTAATAAAAATAGAATAATAATTAAAAATGTTTTTTTCATATAAATAACCTCATATTAAATTAAAAAAAAAAATAATATATAAAACTTACTCTTCTAAAGAACTTTTAACTTCACGATAATTGCTAATGAATTCTCTTAACAACTTCTTAGTTTCTCTAAGATCTTCACGAACTTGTTTTTGTGCTTCCTTCCAAACATCCATTGATTCGGTACCGCTTTGTACGTTTTTCCAAGCATTTTTTACAGATTCATGATTCTCATTTAATTCTTTTATGTGTTGTTCAAAGTTTTCCATCAAATCATTTAACTCACTAACATCGGCCCCCTTATCTTCCAAATGATCAATTCTCATTTGCATCCCATTTAAGAATTCATCATGTTTAGTAATAAGGTTATCAAATTTATGGTTAACTAAATTCCCAACAATTATCCTTTGAGTTTTTTTAATTTCTTTCCACAATGATTTGGTATCTTTAAGAGCCGCTCTATATTCTTCATTAGTAGATTCCTTACTTAATGAATCAACAATTTCGTTCTGGCTAACAACTTTTTCATTTAATTTTTCAATCATAGATAAAAGTTCTTCTTTTTTATCGTCATCTAATTTCTTTGAAGAATCAATCTTACTTTTAATACGATCAAGAGATTTTTCAATCACTTTTAAACCATTAACTAAATGATTCTTGAAACCTCTTTTTAATTCGAACTTTTTCTCAACACAATCCTCGCCTTCACACTTCTTAACTGACTTTTTTAAGTTAAGTAATTTAGCTTTATGTTTTCTATGTCTTTCTCTAACTTCTAAAAAATCTTTTTTTGCTTTAATTGAATCTATCCTAAAACGATTCATTTTCTTTTTTATATTTTTTACACCAAAATTCGCTCTTTTTCTAACTCTATCTTCCATCATTTCTTTCTTAACTTCCAACTCTTCCATTACTACTTCATCAGTACTTTCACTAGTACTATCCTCTTCAGCTAGAGCCATTGGTACAACACTCATTATAAAAAGCATTAATACCAAAACGCCCATAAATTTTTTAAATACGTTTACCATATTATTCAACCTCCATATGTATGTGTGGAACCGCCAGGGGAAAAGGAGATGATTCGAAACCCCTGGCAACTTCCAATGTTATTTCTATAGTTCAATTAGTTTAAAAAGATACTTTTAGAAAAACTTCCATTAAAGTAAAAATAAAACTTTTAAAACTTTATAAAACTTAATTTTTACTCCTTATAAGAAAAAAAGGCAATAATAAGCTTTGAAAAAAAATAAAAGCCTATTTCAAGTGATTCCTTAGGTCAATGTTATGATAAGCAACATTATTATCATCTACTTCCAACAACCCAATTTTTCCTTCATCTAAGTGAGACGCCATCCAATATAATTCACTTACTGCTTCACCTTCATTTACATGTTCACCAAAATTATTATTAGCTCTGTGCACAGATTCATGAAAATGGCCAGTTATATTCTTAGTAATCCCACATTCATCTAAAATTCTTGCTAAATCTTCATTACCACGATTTTCTTTTTTCATTGTAAAGCCATTTTCTTTAGCTATCTTATAAAGCATATCGTCTGAAATTTCGCCATATTTGTTCCTAATTGCCTGTTCAATAACAATTCCTGGCATTAAACTACCATCCTGCCTTTCAGGTATATAAGCTTGATCTACACACACATCTACGTTAGAGAATTTACGTG
>CAZRHO010000134.1:0-2063 GCA_964599955.1 uncultured Methanosarcinales archaeon | reverse complement strand
TAAAAACTTATAATCTTACAATTGAAGATAATACTTTTTCACCAGCTAACATTACCATTTTTGAAGATGAAATTGTAAAATGGACTAATTTAGATTCTATTCCTCACAAAATAAAGTCAGAAGATTTTAAGGATAGTGGTTTGTTATATGAAAATGAAACTTATAATATTAAATTTTCAAAAGATGGAACTTATAATTATGTATGCGGTGTACATTCTTCAATGACTGGGCAAATTAAAGTCCTAGAAAAGAAAGAAGCTGAAACTAAGGAAGTAAAAATAAAAGATCATACTTTTAATCCAAAAGAATTAACGATAGTTGTTGGAGATTCAATTGAATGGGTAAATAAAGAGAAAGAAGAAATGCCCCATAGTATTGTAAGTGACGATTTTAATTCAAGTGAAAAAATAATGTTGAAAGATCAAACTTACAAATTTACTTTTGATGAAGCTGGTGATTATACTTACAATTGTGGGATTCATTCCGATATGCAAGGGAAAATTAAAGTTTTAAGTGCGGAAGAATATGGTCTTAAAGGAATAAGTGATGAAAAAGAAGAAAATAAAACTGAACAATGTGTTTCTAAAGTTGTTTGTGGTGAATGGTCTTTCTGTAGTGCAGATCTTAAACAAATTAAAACTTGTGTAGATCAAAATGGTTGTAAAAATGATACTACTTTTACTCAAGATTGTGATGAATGTAAAGAATCTTGGATTTGTGAAGGCTGGAATTTATGTTTAGGTGGAAGTAAAACTAGGGTTTGTCATGATGAACATAGTTGTGGAACTTTTACATTTAAACCAAAAGAGATGGATTCTTGTGAAGTTCCTAAAGTAGAACCAGAAATAATTGAAGAATCTTACTCTCCTCCTCCTGAAACTACCAGTACGTTAGATTTTGAAGAACAAGATTTAGGTTTTAAAGAAGAACCAGAATTACAGCAACCTGCTTTAAGTGAATTTAGTATTTCGAAATTTTTTGAAGAATTTAAATTAATAATTTACATTGTTGCCGGGGTTTTAGTTTTAGGTATAACTGGGTTAGTGACATTTTTAATTATAAAAGGAAACAAATTACCTCCTGAATTGGTAAGTTATGTAAAAAGAGCAAAAGCAGGCAGGTTTAACAATGTTCAAATAAGAAGAAATTTAGTAAGAGCTGGTTGGAAAGAGAAGTATATCAATAAAGCTTTGAAGTGAAGGATAAATTTTTCAATAAATTTCAATTAAATATAATAAAAAGGATGAAAATTAGATTATTTATTTTGGTTTCTGTGATTGTGCTATTAGTTAGTTTTTCTACGGTTGCTTCTGTTGAAGAAGGTTGGATAGAACATAAACCTGCTGGCGATATTGATTCTGGTTGGGGTTCTATTTTTTCTGATAGTGATGGTTCTCATTTAATTGCTGGGGTTTATGGCGGTCGTTTATATGTTTCTTCTAATTATGGTGAAGTTTGGGAAGAACGTCAGCCTGCTGGAGATACAAATCAATTGTGGGAAGTTGTTTCTTCAGATTATGATGGTTCTCATCTTATTGTAGGACGCTATTTTGGTAGCCGATTGTATGTTTCTTCTGATTATGGTGAAATTTGGGAAGAACATCAACCTGCTGGTAATGTAAATAAACATTGGGGCGCTGTTTCTTCTGATAGTGACGGTTCTTATCTTATTGTTGGAGTTGATGGTGGCCGTTTATATTTCTCTTCTAATTCGGGTAAAACTTGGAAAGAACATCAACCTGCGGGAAATGTAGATCAAAAATGGTTAGCTGTTTCTTCTGATAGTGACGGTTCTCATTTAATTGCAGGGGTTTTTGGTGGAGGTTTATATTCTTCTTCTAATTATGGTTAAACTTGGGAAGAACATCAACCTGCTGGCGATGTAGATAAAAAATGGAGGTCTGTTTCTTCTGATAGTGATGGTTCTCATTTAATTGCTGCAGTAAATAATGGTTTTTTATACACCTCTTCTGATTATGGGGCTAATTGGGTGAAGAGTAAACCGCCGGGTTACGAGGAAAATCCATGGAGGTCTGTCGCTTCTGATAGTGATGGTTCGGTTG
>CAZRHO010000133.1:0-2065 GCA_964599955.1 uncultured Methanosarcinales archaeon | reverse complement strand
GTCTGATGAATAATTCTGGATAAAAATGGCAGCTAAGGAAGGAAATTTTGTTAAAGTGGAGTATACTGGTTCTTTTGAAGATGGGACAATTTTTGATAGTTCTGAAAAACATGGCCAGCCATTACAATTTCAAGTTGGAATGAAACAAATGATTCCTGGGTTTGAAAAAGCAGTAATGGGGATGGAAGTTGGTGAAGAAAAAGAAGTAACTTTAAACCCTGAAGAAGCTTATGGTCAAGTCAATGAAGAATTAATTCAGAAAGTACCAAAAGATAAAACCCCCCCTGAAGTTGAAGTAGGGATGATTTTAGGAATGAATTTACCTGATGGTAAACAAGTCCCAGCAAGAGTAACTGGCGTTAATGATCAAGAAGTTATCCTTAATTTAAATCATGAATTAGCTGGAAAAACTTTACATTTTAAAATAAAAGTTGTTGAAATTGTTTGATTTTTAAAATTTTACAATAATAAATATTTTTAATGGAAAGCTTTATAATAAATCACAACAATTTAGTTATAACAAGAAAAAGATAAGTAACTTGGCAGAGACAGATAGTTTAAGAGTTTAAAAATATTAATTTACATTCCTACTAATTCTGTTTCAAAATTAAATATTTATACTTAAAATAATGTGAATATTAGGTTGGTTATCAAATAATAGATAGAGGATATAAAAAAATGAGTACATTTCAAGAATTACAAGTAAAACCGGAGATAGTTAAATCTCTAACTGAGGAAGGAATAATTAAAGCAACTACTATCCAAGAAAAAGCAATTCCTTTAATACATGAAGGTAAAGATATAATTGGTATCTCTAGAACAGGATCGGGTAAAACTGCAACTTTTGGAATTCCTTTATTGGAATTAGTTAAAAAAGGAGAAGGAGTACAAGGTTTAGTTCTTGCACCAACTAGAGAATTAGCAAACCAAATTTCTAAAGAATTTAGAAAATGGGGGAAATATTTAGATTTAAATGTAGCTACTATTTTCGGCGGAGTAGGTATAGATCCACAAGTTTATGAAATCAGAAATTCAGAAGTAGTAGTAGGAACCCCAGGAAGAATAATTGATCATTTAGAAAGAGGGAATTTAGATTTATCTAAGTTAAAATGTTTTGTATTGGACGAGGCAGATAAAATGGTAGAGATGGGATTCATAGAGGATATTGAAAGAATCTTGTCAGCAACGCCTCATCAAAAACAGATCTTATTGTTCGGTGCTACTATCTCTAATGAGATAGATTACATCAAAGATAAATATATGGATAATGTTGCTGTTGCTGAAGCCGAATTACATGTTAAGAAGGATTTGTTAGAGCAATATTATTACAATGTAGATAAAAGAGAAAAGTTTTCTTTATTAGTTCACCTATTAAAAAAGGAGGAAACTGGTCGAGTGATGATATTTTGTTCTAGAAGAAATACCGTTGAATTAATTTATAGAAATTTGCGTAATAATGGCATCAAAGCAGAAATGATTCATGGTAAAATGTCCCAGAATAAAAGATTAAATGTAATTGAAAGATTTAATGAAGGGAAATGTGACATTTTAGTTGCTTCTTCAGTTGCAGCTCGTGGATTAGATATTAAAGATGTTACCCACGTTTTTAATTATGATCTTTCTCAGGATGCACAAGAATATGTTCATAGAATTGGAAGAACTGCTCGTGCAGGTGAATCAGGTAAAGCGATAACTTTACTATCTCAACAAGATCATGGTTCATTCCACGCTATCTTTGCACGTTATGACATAGATGCTCATGAATTGCCTTTAGAAAAATTTCCAAAGTTAAGGTTTGAATTTCATGATCCAAGAAATAGTAGTTTTGGAAGGGGACAAGATCGAAGAAAACCTTACCATCGTGGCGGACATAGAAGATAAGAAAGGTTTATTATAACTTAATTTCTTCTAAGGATAGAATGGTTAAAGACCCTATCTGTGGAATGGAAGTAGATGTTAATAAAGCTAAGCATAAAACTTTAGGCAAATATTTATGTAGTGAAACTTGTAAAAAAGAATATCAAGGAAAACTAATTGAAGTAAGCTTATCTATGTTGTTAATTGT
>CAZRHO010000132.1:0-2078 GCA_964599955.1 uncultured Methanosarcinales archaeon | reverse complement strand
ATTTCACAATTACCATAATCGGATTCTTCTAATTTCCTATCTAACTTCCCTTCACATACAAAAAGCGTAAAATCAACATCACAAATATTAACAGTAACATCAGCTTCTTCGCTATAATAATATCTAAAAGGTAAAAACTGTTGTGGGAAATCAGGATTATTCTCTTCCGTATATACTTCTAAAAGGTCAGGGAAAAATTCTTTAGCTTCTTTACCAGACCCTTGTTCATGCAAATTTGACTTTAATAAGGATAACCTTTCAGACAAAGTTTTTCCTTCTATCATTTTTTCTTTTACTTCTACTACTTCTTCCCCCATAATCTCTTCTGTTTCTATAATCTCTTCAATAATTTCTTCTGTAGGGTTACTCTCTTCTTCAAGTTCGGGATCTATATTTAGATCTTCATTTGTTTCTAATTCTTCAATGATTTCTTCCTGTTCTAAAGGTAACTCCTTACTAGATTCTTCAGTCTCTACAGTTGTACAAGAAACAAGAATTAAAGTAAATAAAAGCATTATAATTAAAGTAATTTTTTTTATCACTTGAAGAGATAAATAGTTTTGGTTTATTAACCTTTTTATTTTTCATAGAAATCTAATTCTTGTGTACTTTCATCAACAAAAATATGCGCTTCCGGATGTTCCTTAAGATACCTTTCACGAACATGCTCAGGCATCCTAGCTAATGTTCCTTTACCACTTAAACCAACCTGCGGAGTTTTAAGATTATAATCATCTGAAGTAAATTCTTTACCAGTCTTAACAAATTCTGCATACAACTCATCAAATTTAGGGAAATCAATCCAAGTATGCCAAACACCATCAATTTTATATTTTTTCCTAGCTAACATTACAACTCGAGAGGGAATATGTTCAGAAACAATTTCATAATCGTCAAGATGTTCAATCAATTCTTTTGTGAAAACTACAACTTCTTCATGTAAAGGCATGTTATCTTTAGTTAATCTTTGAGTGGATGGACCAACATGCATGTAAGCCTTAACTTCAATAAAATCAGATTGACCTTTGTTAATCAATTCAGCATATTTCTCTGGATGAACCATATTCTCTCCTTTAATCATCGTTAACCTAATACATGTTCTTTGTTTTTTCTCAGCCAAATTATCTAAACTTCTATGCATTCTTTCCCAATAATCTGTAAATAAAGGTTTATCAATTTCTTTTAACAATTCTTTAGTTGGCGCATCTATACTCAAATATAATTGTGTGATCGGTTTAAGGTCCTTAATTTGTTGATCATACTGAGCATTACTAACTAAAAAAGTAGATATTCCTTGTTCATGATACTTATCTATCAATTCGTTAAGTCTTGGATAAATTATGGGTTCACCAGTTAAAGATAAAGCAACATGTTTAACTGTTTGAGATTTATTATAAGCTGCTTTGTTAGCTTTATCTGAACCTTTAAATCCAATTAATAATTTGTGATGTGCTTCTAAACTACCATCAAAAATCATTTGTGGTTCATCTACACCCCATTTCCATTCTTTACTTACTGGGGCTTTATATCCCCTCCAACAAAAAGTACAACGATTAGCACAACTAATAGAGGTTGTCATTTGCATACATTGATTACTCATGATACCATAGAATTTGAGTTTATAACAACCGCCTTGGCCATTAATCATATTCTTAGTCCACCCACAAGTTTTTACAGCACTGTGGCTACCAACAATACGATATGCTTGCTTTTCTAGCTCTGTTTTAGCTGCTTCAGTTAACATAAATAATCAAGAATCTAACTCATTTAAAAATATTTAGAATAAAAATAAAAAAATTAATTTTTATATCTTGGGATCAATTCAACAGAAGCTTTATCGCCATTACCTAAATTTAATTCATAAGGGCTTTCCAAAGACATAACTGCGTAACGATTTATTTCCCTATTTTTATGTAAATCATTAACTATCCTATGAGTACATTCATCTGAAGTCAATTTTTTTTCTAAATCACTTTTTTCAGTTGATACTTCCCCAATTGTAAAGATCTGCTGAAAACTTCTATATAAGTCACTTTTTCTCATAATTCTAATTTTAATATATATAGTATATAAATCTT
>CAZRHO010000131.1:0-2146 GCA_964599955.1 uncultured Methanosarcinales archaeon | reverse complement strand
CTAAGAAAGTTTTGATTACTAAAGTATATAAATATGAGGATCCTGTAACTAATTTTGATCGTTCAGACATTAAATCAATTACTATTAATTACAATGAATTAGAACCATTTAAAGAAGTCAAACAAGGTGGAATTAGCATTTTTGGTTGGGAACCTGGTTGGTTAGGCGTATACATTATCTTATCTGTCATTTTTAGTATTATTATGAGAAAAGTTTTAAAAATATATTAATTCCATTTATCTACGTAATATTTATAAAGTAACCTTTAAAATAGTATTTATGTCCAATAAGGACAATGTAAGAAAAGAATATCCTTTTCTGCACATTACAAATGATATGCATTTGCAATGGATCTTGGAGGCAACTCGGATCAAAGTTTGTGTAAAACTTTAATTCTATGTTGTTTCTCTTGAAAATTAGATCATTAACACGGAGGAAAGTAAAATGCCAAGAGGAATGTTCAAATCGGGAAGATTAAGGAAAATATTTGTTAAGACGCCCGGTGCAAAAAATGTACTTCATTACAGACAACGTAAACCAAGTAAAGCGGTTTGTGGTCATTGTAAGGAACAATTAGCTGGCGTTCCAAGAGAATTACCTGCTAAAATGGCTAACATGCCTAAATCTAAAAAGAAACCAGAAAGACCTTTCGGTGGAAATTTATGTTCGGCTTGCACAAGGAAAGTTCTGCAACAGAAAGCACGAGGTGAAGCACAATGAGTTTATTCAATGTAGGGCGGTTATGTGTTAAAATAGCCGGAAGAGACGCAGGTAGGAAATGTGTTGTTGTTGAACAAGTTGACAAAACTTTTGTAATAGTTGATGGTAACGTAAGACGAAAGAAAGTTAATATGAAACATTTAGAACCTTTAGCAGAGATGGTTGATCTTAAGGATAAAATTTCACATGCAGATGTTAGTTCAGCTTTTAAAAAACTAGGTTTAGACGTTTGGGAAAAGAAATCTAAACAAGTAGCAGAAAGACCGAAGAAACAGAAGGTTAAGAAAGTTAAGTCTGTGAAAGCTGTTTCTAAGAAAGAATCTAAGGTAGAGAAAAAAGTTGGAGAGAAAGTTAAAGTCGCAGAGGAAGTTACAAAACCTGTTGAAGAAGCAACTGAAGTTCAAGAACCAGATTCTTATGAAACTATTGAAAGCGAAAAGAAAGAATAGTTTTTTTATTTTTAAATTTTTTTATTTAATTAATTTAAATAATTTTTCTAAATCTAATTCTAAACAAACTACGGGGACCATTAAATCCCAATTAGTTAAAACTTGAGGGTGTAATTCACCAATAACTCCCAAGATAACATCATTAATAATAATTTCACCAACCCTACCATTGATGTAAGAAGAATGTTCGAATTCTTTAATATTAACCTTTAAACCTAAAGAACAAATCATGGAATCCAACACTTGCTTAACTTCAGTGAAATCAGTTTTATCGTGGCATAATGTAATTGCTAATTTATCTGTTTCTTTAATATTGGTATCTTCTTTATCATCATTGAAAAATACTCTACCTATTTCAAAGATGTTTTGTGGATATTCGTGATGTTGATTATTGGTTAAGTTTTTCAATAAACTTGGAATAATAGAATTTCTTAAATGATTATGTTCTCCCAATGCATTTTGTAAAGGAATTAATTCATTTTCTAATAACATTTTTTCATTTAAATCTTCAGAAGTTATTAAATGATAATTTTTAGCTTCAATTAATTTTAAACTAACTAATATTCCTCTGACTTTTCTAGAAAATATAGCAAACTTGTTTTCTTCACCGATAGTGCTCACATCTGGTATTTCTTCTTCAAAATTTTCATAACCATAAGCAATCGCTAAATCTTCTGCTAAATCAATTTGATGTAAAATGTCGGTTCTGTAAGCAGGTATTAAAACAGTTTTGTCCTCATAGTCGAAACCCATCCTCTCTAATAACTTCTTTGCTTCAGATTCATTTAATTTTAAACCTAATCTTTTATTTATGTAATCTATATCTAATTTTATCTTAGATGGACTTAAGTTTGGAGTAACTTTTTTTCCATTTTCGTATTCCAATTCCATTGAATAAATTTCTCCACCCATATCAGTTAGGGCAGTTACGATCATATTTAGGCACTTATGTAAAACCTCAAAATCGAACCCAGAAC
>CAZRHO010000130.1:0-2242 GCA_964599955.1 uncultured Methanosarcinales archaeon | reverse complement strand
CTTTGATTATAATAACATTTTATCAGTAGAAAGAACTTCAAACCTTTCTTCCAAGAAACCATTGTAATTGTTTAGCTAATGAAAAAATAGTAGTAGCTCCACCAACAAGATAACCTATTATTAACAGTTCATTGGTAAATGGAATAACTAAAGCGACAGCTAAAACAATTAACACTGCAGTTCTAATAAATATAATTGGAGTTTTAAGACCTGATTTAAAATATATAATTATCATTATTATGTATAAAACTGAAATGATTTGTGGGTAAATATCATTTAAGAACCATCCCGTTTTGAATAGAGCTAAAGCAGCCACTAAATTATCAGTAATTAAATCAAAATATTTACCGAAAACTGTCGGTTGATAAATTCTTGCAACTACTCCATCATTGGCATCAAAAAACAAGTGTAAAATAGCAAATAATATGAAGAACCAATAATTATTAAATAAGTAATATATTGCTAATAAACCGGTGATTAAAGATAAAAAAGTTAGAAAATTGGCAGTAATTCCCAAGTTAGCTAACTTCTGACCAAACTTAAGTAGCTTCTTACTACGATATTCTTGAAATTTCTCAATTGTCTTACGATTTAGCTTATCCACAATAAACCTTATAAAAGAGCCTATAAAAATGTTACTATATGAAACTATACGCTACAGAAGTAGAGAAAGCAGTTCAAAGAATTGAAAAAATTCAAGCGAAAACAGTTTGTATCCAGTTACCGGACGGTATGAAACCATATGCTAAAGAAATTGAATATGAAATTAGTCAAAGAACAGGAGCAAGAGTTTTAATTTGGTTAGGTAGCAACTTTGGTGCTTGTGATATCCCTCTTGGGTTAAATAAAATGGGCGTTGACTTATTGGTTAGTTGGGGACATAATGTTTTCCATAAAAAACAGGAGGGTTGGTAAATATGGATGTTATGTTTTTAGATGCTCCGTACTCAGGTGAAGTTAAACTAACTCAAGATACTATTAGTTATCTTAAAAAGAATAATTATGAACATGTAGGTCTTTATGCTTCTGTACAATTTGTAAATCAACTAGAAAAAATTAAAGAACAATTGCAAGAAAATAACATTAATTTTACGACTTCTAAACCTGATCGTACCCATGTTGAGGGACAATTGTTGGGATGCGATAACTATCACAATTCATTAAATTTAGATGAAAAGATTGATTGTTATCTTTACATTGGCGATGGAAAGTTTCATCCTTTAGCCTTAGTGTATGCTCAGAAAGATAGCAGGGAAATGAAAGAAATAATTTGTAATGATCCAATTTCACAGAAATTAAATTTTATGACTATTGAGGATATAAAAATAATTTTAAAGAAATATCGTGGTTCATTAATTAAATTTTTAGCAAAAGATACGGTTGGTGTATTAATAACCATTAAACCTGGGCAGGAACATTACAAACCAGCTTTAAAACTGGAAGAAAAATATCCTAACAAAAGGTTCTATTATTTCATTGATAATGTCATCTCTTTCGATCAGTTAGAAAACTTTAATTTTATTGATGTGTGGGTGAATACAGCTTGCCCAAGGGTAGGGTTTGATGATCAAGAAAAATTTACACAAGGGGTAATTAATCTTAATGATGCTTTTAATGTTGAGGACATTCTTTCTAAAGAATCAGTTTTTAACAACCTTTCTTAAACATTTTAATCACTTCTTTCAATTTATCGTCGGGTAATCGACGACAAATACGAAAGGTTTAAATACTCTAAATGTTTTTTTATCCTCGGAGAACAACAAGTTTTTCATTATAAAAAAACAAAAATTAGAGGTGTGGTAAAATATGGCACAAGTTGTAGCAAAAACAGGAATTAAGAAAGAATCTGGTTACCTTTATTTTGTCGATAAAAAAGGAAATGTTTCTAGAGCACAAATGAGTAGAGCAGGTCGAAAAAAAGGTAGAGCAAAGAAAGAAGTTGTAGCAAAAACAGGAGTTAAAAAAGAATCTGGTTATCTTTATTTTGTAGATAAGAAAGGTAATGTTGCTCGAGCTAAAATGGCACGTGGTAGGAAAGCTAGTAAGAAAAAATCTACTAAGAAGAAAGTAGCTACAAAACGTAAAGCAGCAGCTAAGAAAAAAACTACTAAGAAGAAAGCAGCTCCTAAACGTAAGGCAGCAGCTAAGAAGAAAACTACTAAGAAGAAAGAAGCACCTAAAATTAATGAGGAATCTAATAATATAACTACTAATATGAAAGCAGCAGCTAAACTTTTAGATT
>CAZRHO010000129.1:0-2257 GCA_964599955.1 uncultured Methanosarcinales archaeon | reverse complement strand
TGGTACAGTTACGCCATTAGAAGTTTCTTTAATTGCACTATATCTGCAACCTGGAGAAACCATCTGATCTTGAGGATAACTGGAACTATCTCCAGACCATGTTTCATAATTATTCATCAGCTCTTGAATTTTGGCTTTGTAAACTAATTCCACAGATTCATCTAAATACATAGTTGGACAGTGGTTAATAACTCCCATATTCTCGCCGGGCTTTGCACCTTCTCTAATATATTCATATAGAGTAAGTTCAGTACGGCCATTGATACCTGAGTTAGTTATATCTGGCCAGTTGCCTACATAACCAAGTACTTGACCAGCTTCAATTACGGTGCCTTCTGTAACAACTTCTCCATTTGACAATTTAAGTGGTAATTCACATATAACTGGATCGGATCCACTACGGTCACAATCTATACTTACAATATGATCAAGATTGACTCCCCATTTGGAACCCTTTGATGGAGCTATAACTATATCCCAGTCATCTTGCTTGTAACCCGCCGTCGGCTGCCAATTTAGCATGGTGACCACACCACTTATTGGAGTAATCACTATTGAATCTGCTGGTGCTTTGAATTCAAAAGTAGGATTGTCATATTGATTTGCTTGACCTGGATTATGTAACATTCCAAAGTCGTCAAAAATTGTTTTTGAGTATCTCTTGTTAAATTTTAGATCTCCAAAAGTTGCACTTTTCTGGTTCCATGGTCCTAGATTTTTCATCATTAAATTTTTTAGTTTTGGAGCTTCGTCTGTGGGAGGACCACTGTGATCAAATTTTATGGGTTCTACTATGCCCATGGATTTTTCCATCTCCATCATCTCCTCTACACTCATGCCCATAGATTTTCCCATTTTCATCATTTCTTCCATATTCATTTCTTTCATATCTTCAGGCATATTTTCCATGATCTGTTTCATTTCTTCAATTTTTTTTGCATTCTCTGATAATTCTTCTTTTTCTTGAATTTCTTCAGTTGGCAATTCGTTAGAAATATCTTCTTCAATAATTTCTTCCTGAATTTCAGAAGTAGTACAACTAATTAAAAAGATTGAAAATAGTAATAAAATAATTAATAACCTCTTTTTCATGTAATTAAAAAAAATGTTAAAGTATTTATTAGTTTTGTTTTTATCATCTAATATAAATTCTAGCTTTTTCTGTAAATTGTTTATCAATTAACTTTTCATCTAAAAAGATCTCAACTTTTAATTTTTGATCACCAAGATGTTCAATTAGTAAAGTTCCAGTGAATCCCTCATTACAGGTAACGTCGCTACTGTCAAGCGGGTTGTTTTCTTCACACTTTTTCAAATTAAATAATTCATATGGGACTGGACCGGTTTCCTTACCTACTTCAGAAAAATCTATTGATCCTTCTTCAATACCAAAATGTCTAGATTTTCCATTTACATCACCAATTGATACTCTTAATTTTTTAGGTTCAATGAAGTCATAGTATAATGCTAAATGACCCGACCAATAACGTCCCTGCTGCACTTGTTTACCAGCATAACCGTTAGTTCCTTCCAAAAACCAGTTACCAATAGCTTTATCTTTGATATCGTAGTCGATCTTACCGCCGTATGGAAAGACTTTTCTTAGATTTTTTTCTAAAATTTTTGTACGGACAGAATCATTAAAATATGTTGTAAAGTCAGCGGTGTGAATTTTCCATGGTTCAACTAAATAGCTTTCATAATTAATGAACCCTGGCAATTTAATTGTAAGGTCATAAACAGCGAAATCAAATGAGTTCATTTTTTCATTAGGGCTACCAAGTTGTTGGCCAGCTTTAACTTTAATCCTGCCTGAAAACATTTTCATGTTTCCTTCTCCTTGTAAATTCTTTTCAATTTGTTCCTTAACACTCTCATCAAGTTCAAAAATGTGATCATATAAATAATATAAGTTGCATGAAACTTCAATAATCATTCTATGATCAAGATGTTCTGTACCACTAACATGTTCATCTGAAAGTAAAGAAGCTCTTCTTTCAACTTTTACAATTGTGCCATCACTAACAGCATAAATTTTCTCATTATTCTTAGCGGCTTCCTCGGTTGTAGTAATACCTCCATGATTTTTAGGTGTTATATGGGCACCATGAGCTCCACCAATTGGTGTAACAATGCTAATGGCTTCAAACTTCATTGGTAAATAAGAAAATTTTTCATATGAATCTCCTTCACATTGACTATGGCTCCATAGGTTGTTTTATTTGTTGTGAGCTTCAGTCTGAAAAACTAATAACGC
>CAZRHO010000128.1:0-2278 GCA_964599955.1 uncultured Methanosarcinales archaeon | reverse complement strand
CAGTTTTAGTTCCTTCTGCTTTGGCCGATATGATAACTAAGGATAATGCTAATTCAGTGCAAGCAAAAGTAATACTGGAACTGGCTAATGGTCCAACTACACTTGAAGCCGATGAAATTTTGTATAATAAGGGTACGTTAGTTCTACCTGACATTTTGGCAAATGCTGGTGGAGTAACAGTAAGTTATTTCGAATGGCAACAAAATCAAAGAAATGAAAAATGGGATGAAGGTAATATTAAAAAGAAATTACAAGATAAAATGGTGACTTCTTTTAATCATTTATGGGAAGCCTATAATTCTAATGATTTAGATTTTAGAACTAACACTTATATTTATGCAATTAGGAAAATAATTTTAGCGGAAAAAAATAATGGAAGGTTGTGATCTCTATATTTTCCTTAAGAGAACATTTATATAATAATCAATCTTATTAACTTTAAATAATTATTTATTATTTATTATAAAGAGGTGTTTAAAATGTTTAAATGGGCTAGACCTTTAACGAAATTATTAATGAAAGATTATTATCTTGATCGTCGTTCTGCTGCTAAATTTTCTAAAATTCTTAAAAACATTGATGAATTAAGTGAGATTGAAGAAGAAATTAAATCTAACTTAAGTGGAGGGGGGATTAAAAAGATAGATTCTTTGATGAACAAACATAAAACATTGGTCTCAGAGATTATGGAAGTGTTCAAATTTATTAATAGTAATGAAAATTTAAGTTTTGAAAATGATGTTAAAGAACCAAAAGATGCTATTGTTGGTTTTCTAAAAGTTTTGGAAGAGCATTCCTCTGATTTAAAAGATCCTACATTAAATAAGAAAGTTAAAACTTGTTTGAATAATTTAAATTCTAATTATTTAAAATTTGAAACACATTTAGAGCAAGAAATAGCTGCAGTAACTGAAACTTATGCTCGTGAGGTAATGGGCGTTACTTCACAATATGCTCTAGCAACAGGGGGGATTCATGATTTAGCGGAGATCATTGGTGCAAGTGAGTCTAAAAAACAAGAAATAGACAAGCATGTTGAAAAAATAATTAAAGAAATAAAATCAATTAAAGGACATATAATAAAATATTTAGAAAATAAAAAAGAAAAAACATCTATTGATTTAAATCGGGTTTTTAAAAATAAAGCAGTAGTTGGAGTTTGGTATAAGATTGGTGAGAAAGAATTTAGGCAACGCCTATATAAATATAAAACTAAGAAAGGAGGCTATCAAATCCATAGATGGGTTGTGAGAAAAGCAGGCACTAAAAATGCAGGAGTTTTTGCAAATAAAGTCGACTTAGCCACTAGTGGTATTTTTCATCATGAGCTATTAGTTTTACTTAATTCTTTTGAAAAAAATTTTTCAGATTTAATTAAAAATGTTTGGGATAGAGCTCAAGTAACTAAACATAATTTAGCAAATATTGGTTTTATTAGTTATAAAATCAAATCTAATGCTAAGAGAATTGAGTCTGAACTTTTAGCTGCAAAATTCTTTGAAGGTGAAACTGATGCTGTTGCTAGATTGGTTTTATCTGAGAGGGAAGAGGAGAAAGAAGTTAAATCTGCTTTGTCTGAATTTGTAAGCTATGGCACTCGTTCTTTAGCTTTTGCTAAAGCTTCTACTAGAACGGTTTCTAATAATTTAAAAAAAGCTACTGCTGCATTATTAATTGCTAACTTTGTTTTAAGCCCAACAATACACAATGCTAACGCTTTACCTCTTGCTAACTCTCATGGTACTAATGCGCCAGCAATGGTTGCACAAGTGAATGGCGTTGACGAAAGTACAAAAGTAGTTGCAGTTCCAGTAGAGATAGAAGTAAAAGATGTAATTGAAACAAATTTAACTGAGAAAGTAGGAATTGAAGTAGTAGATATAGCACAATTCCCTAAAGGTGTTTCTGATCAAATCATTAACCAGGCTCAAGATATAGATCATTTTACTCCTAATGTTTTAGCTGCAGTTCAACATGCAGCGAGAGATGCAGGTTATACTAATTATGTTGATTTTGTTAAAGCTAGTGATTTGAGTATTAATTTTAAGATGACTGGACATGGTAGTATCGAAGGAAAAGGCTCATATAATTTGAAATTATCTAACCAAAGAGCAAATCATGTCAAAGACCAATTACAAAAATTATCAGACCACGGAATTAAAGTTAATTTTGAAATGGTCGAAGGAAAAGGGGAACAGAGTGAAGCTAAATTTATTAAATCAATTAAAGATTTGTTAACTAAAAAAAATACGGGTGATGTGGTTGTTAATAACCTATT
>CAZRHO010000127.1:0-2325 GCA_964599955.1 uncultured Methanosarcinales archaeon | reverse complement strand
AACAATTGTAATTGAAAATTAAATTATTAATATTTTAAGAAAATAAAAATGTCAGAAGAAAACAAAAAAAATCCAATGAAACAAATTAAGATTTCCAAGCTTACTTTAAATGTTGGTGCGGGAAAAAATGAAGATTTGTTGAAAAAAGGGTTAAAATTGTTACAAAAGTTATCTCCAATTAAACCAGTTAAAACTGTTACTCAAAGAAGAATTCCGGGTTGGGGTTTACGTCCAGGTTTGGCAATTGGTTGTAAAACTACCGTGAGGAAAGATTGTCAAGAATTATTAAGAAAATTATTGGTGGCAAAAGAAAACACTTTGTCCGCTAAAAACTTTGATCAGCAAGGTAACTTTTCATTTGGAGTTGCAGAATACATTGATATTGAAGGTCTGGAATATGATCCTGAATTAAAAATAATTGGTTTAGAAGTGGCAGTAACCTTGGAGCGTCCAGGTTCCAGAGTAAAGAATAGGACTGTAAAAAGATCATATTTGGGGAGCTCACATAAAATTACTAAGGACCAAGCAATTGAATTTATTCAAAGTTTAGGGGTGACTGTAGAATGAGTACGAGCGATTACAAGAAAATGTTCACACAGCTGGATCAAAAACCAGTTAAGAAAAGAAAATATATCAAATTCAATCAACCTAAAGAAAGGTCATGCGGTATCGCATTAAGGAAGTGTAAAAATTGTGGTAGGAATGGGGGCCATATTAGAAAATATAGTCTTAACCTATGTCGACAATGTTTCCGAGATATGGCGGTAGATTTGGGGTTTAAAAAATTCAGCTAAGTAGAGAGGTTACAAAGAAAAAATGTTAAACGATCCATTGGCAGCAACATTAGCAAAAATTATTAACGCAGAACGTGTTGGTAAGCGCGAAGTAGTTGTTAGACCAGCATCAAAAATGATTAAAAAAGTACTTACTTTGATGAATGAACAAGGTTACATCGGTTCATTTGAAGAGGTGGAAGATGGTAGGGGCAGTCATTTGAAAGTTAACTTATTAGGTAACATTAACAAATGCGGTGTAATTAAGCCAAGGTTTTCTACTAAACAAAACGGCTTTGAAAAATGGGAAAAAAGATACTTACCGGCAAGGGATTTTGGAATCTTAGTTGTTTCCACTCCTAAAGGGGTTATGACTCATTTTGCAGCTAAAGAAAACAACACGGGTGGCAAATTATTGGCTTACTGTTATTAGATAAAAGAATATAATTCATAAATTTCAATAAAAATTCAAAAATGAAAGAAGATATCAAAAAGGAAATTGAATTAACAGAAGGAGTTAAAGCTAACTTAGATGGTGCTGTTTTGAAAATAAGTGGCTCAAAAGGAGAAGTTGTTAGAAATTTAATCCATCCAAAAATTAAATTATCTATTGATGAGAATAAAGTAATATTAGAAGTTAAAAAAGGTACAAAGAGAGAAAAAACTATGATCGGTTCATTTGAATCACATATTAAGAATATGGTTAATGGGGTTCAGGAACCACATTTTTATAAATTAAAAATTTGTTCAGGTCATTTTCCGATGAATGTATCGATGTCTGGCCAAGAATTAACTATCAAAAATTTCCTAGGAGAGTCAGTTCCGCGTAAAGTAACTTTACCCAAGGAAGTTAAAATTAAAGTGAATGGAACAGATATTGAAGTTACAAGCCCAGATAAAGAGTTAGCTGGTCAAGCGGCAGCTAAGATAGAATCATTGTGTAGAATAACTGGAAGAGATAAAAGAATTTTCCAGGATGGTTGTTACTTAGTACATAAGGCAGGGAGAGATTTGTAATAAAAATGATTAATATTGCAATTATAATTAAATAAAAATGACTGAAAATAAAAGTTCAACTGGAACTCAAAAGAAAAGAATGAATTTTGTAGTTAAAGAATCAAATTTTTCTGCAAGAGTTAAGAGTAGATGGAGGTTTCCTAGAGGTAAACATTCAAAAGTAAGACAAATGCATAAAGGGAGACCTGCTTTACCAAATCCAGGTCATGGTTCACCTGTTGCAACAAAGGGATTGCATGTATCTGGGTTAAAACCGGTTGTTATTAGCAATAAAAATGAATTAAGTAATATTGATGTTAGTTTAGAAGGGGCTATTATTTCAGGTAAAATTGGAAACAAAAAAAGATTAGAATTATTAAGATTCGCAGATGAAAATAAAATATCTTTACTTAATGTTAAAGGTATAGCTGAATTAACAAAGAAAATTAAAGATAATTTGGTTGAGAGAAAGAGATCTAAACAAGATAAGTTAAAAAAACAGAGCGAAAAAGAAGCTGAAAAGAAAAAGAAAGCTGAAAAAAAGAAAGAAAAAGAA
>CAZRHO010000126.1:0-2383 GCA_964599955.1 uncultured Methanosarcinales archaeon | reverse complement strand
AAAACCAAAGATTCTAGCGGATATTTAGGAGGTTTAGGCGGGATATCTTTAGGATGGCCAATTGCCACAATTGATTGCGGCCTAACTTCTTCAGGTATACCGCACATGGACTTTATTTTTTCTTCATCGAAAGCACCCACCCACGTACTACCTAAACCTAAAGAATGTGCTTCAAGCAACATATTTTGCACTGCTGCAGCACAATTCTGCGTAGTGTAAAGTCTTTCTCCCCTTAAACCATAATAACGTTCTGCCTTCTCTGGTTCAGCACAAACTATAATTAAAGCACTAGCTGAAGAAATTTCCAGTTGTTCATAAGAAGCTTCTGCTATTTGCTGTTTTTGATCTGGCTCAATAATAACTATAAATTTCCAATTTTGAATATTCCCACAACTGGGAGCATGCCTAGCAGCATCTAAAACTCGACCTATTTTTTCCCAACTAACATATTTAGGCAAGTAAGATTTAATATTTCTCCTCGATTTAATCAGATCAAGTATGTCAACCATTATTAAGAATAAAAATTTTTAAGTATTTAATTGTAACGCTTTTATAACTAAGTAAATTTTATTCACCGTTTAAATTAAGTTCTTGCATTTTGTTAACAATAATCTCATCATCGGCATCATAAATAGTCAAAGTAACTTTAACTTTATCTAAATCACCAGCAGTATTTTCATGGTAAGAAAAACCATTTTTTACAGTGACATCAGTATCATGTTTTTCTCCAGCCTTAATTTTAGAAGATTTAAAAGGGAAAGAAACATCTTTAGTAGTATCATCATAACCTTCCATCAGCATAATAGCTGTAGCCGGCTTAATATAACCAGATTCCTTATTGTTGATAGTTATCTTCAAACCAGTTACTTTCCCCCAAGTAGTTTTCCAATCAATGTAAGCTTCATTGATAGTAAGAGTAACTTTATCATAAGAATCTGCCGCAGTAGTTGATTCTTCTACGGGTTCAGTAGTAGTTTCTTCCGTAGTATCTTCTATTTCCTCTTCTTCTACAACAGTAGTTTCCTCTTCAACTGCTGGTTCCTCAGTAACATTTTCTACAGAAACTTCTATTTTTTCTTCTACCACTTCCTCTTTATCAGCAACAACATTTTCATTATCTGTCCCTGTAAAAGATTTCAAAGAACTTGCATCCACACTGAACCTACCAGCATAAAATACAGCCACCAAAACAACCAATATTAAAAGAACCCTAATTATCTTAGTAGGATTAATTTTAATAGTAATCTCTTTAGTAGAACCTTCTTTATCAGAAGACAATCCAGGATGTTCTTTTTTGAAAGGGTCTGTCATTTTTATAGTATAAATAGGAAAAGTGAGATTATAACAAAAATAAGGCCAATAGCAATAGCGCCAAAAGATATTTGTTCGCCCAAAGTAATATTCTTAAAATCCATTAATCTCTTTTCAAGGAACTGAAAAAATTTTATAATAGCTTGTCCCCAGATATTCAATTGCGCAGTTATATTACTAAAATCCAATTTTTAACCTCTTTTTTATTATAAAGGAATAATTTAGAGTATAAAAATCTATCGACAGAGTAACCATGAAAGAAACAAATTATTTTAATTATTGAAATGAGCAACTAAATCCTTAATAAAAAGATGTAATTTTTTAGGATCTTTGTTCAATATAGTTTCCCAGAAGTCATTTATATTATTTTTTAACCAGCCTATATCACTTGCATCAAGGTTACCGTTCCCATCAAGATCTAAATTTATGCCAGAATTTGCACCTACAAGAACTACATCTGCACACTGATTTACAGCTTCATCACAAAAACCACTTAAACAAAATTTATTCGCCCCACATGTTGCTCCTAAGCCAAGCTTTGCAACACAAACAGAATTTTCATTACAAACCATCCCTTCAGAACAGTCCTCATCCTTTACACAAACAGATTCTTCTAAACATGCTGCCCGCCACAAACAATCTCCTCCTTCCACAAGATTAGCAGGCATATAACTGCAAGTAGTTTCTTCAGAATCTACCCAATTAAGATTTTCAAAATTACATCCTTCTTTAGAAAAAGTGCAACAATCATATTGGACACCGCTACAAACGAGGCCTGTTTTTTCACAAACATCGGAACCGGTTTCTAAACCTAAGCCTTCTGAATCAGTCATACAACCAAACCCTTCGCCACACCAAGAAGGATTTGTTTCATCTAAATTAATTTCTTCATTGATCAAAGTATACAAACGATGCCTATATGTAACAATAAGATGAGAACCGTCACTATCAGAAGCAACATTAGACCACCTCCAATGCCCTTCCCCAAGTGGTTTACGCTCAACCCAATTATACCCATAATCGGAGGAAGTATATAAATTACCAGTATTACCTCCTGCAATTAGGTGAGAAC
>CAZRHO010000125.1:0-2508 GCA_964599955.1 uncultured Methanosarcinales archaeon | reverse complement strand
TGAACCCATTAAGGTAAAAAGGATTAACAGTCCTAAAATGAGATTATTTTTATTCATCCTAAATCCCATACACATTTATTTTCCTCACATTTAACTTTTTCTCCCAGACTTTGAGCACTGCAACTTACATGATGACAATATTTTTTATTTGAAGACATGCAGTTAAGATCATACCATTCAGCCAGATATTCTGTTGCTTGGACATTAAGGGGATGATGACAATAATTACAGCATGTTTCAATTTTTCTTCTAGAAATAGTGCAATCATTATCAACCTCGCAATAAGTAAAAACTGTTGGTTTAACTGTTTCAGGAACTTT
The DNA here is from genome assembly GCA_964599955.1 of uncultured Methanosarcinales archaeon. Classification (GTDB taxonomy): domain Archaea; phylum Nanobdellota; class Nanobdellia; order Woesearchaeales; family GW2011-AR9; genus CAZRHO01. The sequence goes on along the minus strand of CAZRHO010000125.1, from coordinate 2,188 downwards.
GATAAAATTTCCTCCCGAAGTGCTCGTAGATTCATAAGTATAGAAAACTAATCCCACTAATGCTAGGATTAGAATCAACACCCCGATTAATATTTTTTTATTGAGCGAAGAGTTATTGGGCTTCTTTTTTATTTTCCTTGTACTCTTCTCTAATTTATTAGACATTTTTACAAACCTCAATTCTTATTTCCTTATCAGTTCCAGAAGAATCTGGAATAAACTCTAAATCGATATCCATTTCTTGTCCAGGATCAATAGTAATTGTATCGTTATAGCCTTTTAACAAGCCCTCATAATATAAACTAACATTTAACCCTTGGCTTTCACTATGGGAACTGTTTAAGATTGCTCTTACTAGGGCACTTTTCCCGCTAACTAAGTCTACGTTTTCGATGACTTGGATTGGAATTATATCTACAATTTCGACTCCCGGAACGGTACAATCTGCAAGGTTTGACTCATGCCAATATATAGTATCATCATAAAAACTCGGAGAGAGGACGTCGGTGTCGTTGTCTGAATCGACATCGATTGCAAATATCGAACGAGGATCTGATGCAGAAGTCGTGACGTTGTGGAGAATAAAATTTTCATTTCCATCGTTTTCATGCCATACAATTCGATCTCCTAATGAACTCGAAGAAACAACATCTATATCGCCATCAGAGTCAACGTCTGCTCCGTAAGCTGAGAATGCGCCGTCCATTGTTGAATCAATCACATGAGAGTTCCATCCAATAATTGGATCAATTACTTTCTCATTTAGAGCATCTACACTGCCAATAATTTCTAAATCAATATAATTTTTCCCACCTAGCCTGTAAACACTAATGCTATAATCTTCTGCTAGGACATCTTTAAAATTGAAATAATTACTCCCAAAACTAATCACCGCCCCTTTCATAAAACTTCTTCCCTTATCTCCAATGGGAAAACGTTCTTCAGTTACCTCATATGCCCTAAATTCTTGTGGCTTTGACGAAATTAGGTAATCCTCTCCATCCCATGTAACTGCATCTGTTTTGATCTCATATAGAACATGCAATTCGAAATTTTTAGCTTCGGTACCGTCATTTTTTAGAATATATGTTTGTTTAACTTTTTGTTCATCAGTATTAAAAAAACCTGTATCGACTATCTCATATTTACTTTCAACTGAAATTTCTGTGGAATCGAACGAATTCCTAAGAACATTCTCTTTTGATTCAATAGTCTCTCTATCAAATGATTTTACTGCCCTTCCTTGTATGTCTAACTTAAATGAAATATCTTCAAAGTCTTTGATTGAATTAAACTTATCGTTTATTTTTATGTCTGAAGTTAATCTTGTAGTCTCAGCAACACCTATAGCCAAGACAACACCGAGAAAAGAAAAGGAAATTAAAAAAATTGATAGGACTAAATAATTTTTATTAATCACCATAGGTCATTAATAATTAACTTTGTTTATATAGTTTTTGTAAATTTAGTAAATAACCTTATCTTCTCGACTATTAAATTCTCTAAACGGTTTCAAAGATTCTTTTCTTCCTAATTGCTTCATTGTAAGCAACTTAGTTTTCTTTCCTTTCAAAATATCATGGATTAATTTATCCTTAAACCCCAAACCTTCAGCATCTTTTTCTGAGCATCCAAAATAAACTTTTGGAATTCTAGCCCAATAAATTGCAGAAAGGCACATTGGACACGGCTCACAACTAGTATACAATTCACAATCTGATAAATCAAATGTCTTTAATTTCTTTGAAGCATTTCTAATAGCAGTAACTTCCGCATGAGCTGTTGGATCGTTTGTTTTGAGAACTAAGTTATGTTCTTTGGAAATAATTTTCCCATTTCTGACGATTACTGCACCAAAAGGTCCTCCATGTTTTTTTCTAATTCCTTTAAAAGCTTCTTCAATGGCGACTTGCATAAATTTATTCATTTTAACTTAGCATTTCCTCAACCTCAATTTTGAAAGTTTTCATGATAGCTTTTTTAAGAATTTTTTCAACCCTTGAAGTTATTTCTTTTAGCTCTTTTTTATTTTCAGACAAGAAAGCATAATATAAATTAACATAACCAACAGCCTTGATAACGATAACAAATCGAGAATCCTTTTTTGCGAATTCAATGAATTCGTCTAACTCCTTTTTGTATGAAGGGTCAATTCTTAGTATGTAAGTGTATTCAGTTAATCCAAAAT
>CAZRHO010000124.1:0-2515 GCA_964599955.1 uncultured Methanosarcinales archaeon | reverse complement strand
CTGATGGTAAATTAGAAACTTGTGCCACCTCTTCTCTTCAAACCTTCGCTGGAAATTTATATGTACGTCAAATTGGTGAATTTGTAGGAAATAACCCTGGCTTATTATGTGGCGGTAATGGGATCAATTTGTGTGATGATGATGGCATAACTACTTCTTTAGTAAATGTTGAATACGGGTGCGGTATTGAAGATGGAGCAGGATTAGGCGCATGGGCTCTTTGTGGAGATATTGACTTTGCTCATGGTGATAAACTTATATGTACCGACGGTGAATGGGATAAATGTGATAATCAAAGTTTAGGTTTAGATAATTCAAACAAATTTTATTGTGTTGATAATAATTGGTTAGAATGTAATGCAGATAATAATAACCAGTACAGTGAAGATTTTGAATATTTATGTCAAAATAATGCATGGAATAAAGTTAACCCTGAAAATGTTGTTCCTCAAGAAGGTTTTTATTGGAATCAAGCTCCTGTTGAATCTAGTTTAGATGCTGCTACTTGCACTGTTACTTATCCTTACCTTTTTGTTAATGATTCCTTTGCAGATATACCTTTTGATGATCAGCCAGAATTAACCGGTTGTTGTCCAAGTAATGATTGGTGTTATATGTGGGATTTTAATGAAGACGGTGGTGTTTTCCCTTCTTGTTTTTCTCAAGGTTCATCAATTGCAGGAAGTGATAACAATCCTGAACTTCTACCTAATCTTATGTTATGCGGGATGGAAAATTTTGAAGGTACAAGTGTTTCTTCCTGGGTGGCTTGCAGTGCTGGTTTAGAAGAAGATAAAATACTTTACATTGATGATAAATTTTTATGTCAAGCTGAATCAAAAAAAAACGGATTTCCTCATCAAGAGTGGAAAGTTTGTAATCAAGCTAATAAAGGTAGAGCTCAAGATTTAGATTTAGTCAATTTTGATGTTCAAATAAACCATATTGAGAAATCTCCTTTAATAAAATATTATTGTGATGGAGAAAAATGGATTGAATGTAACGCTGAAAATTTAGGTTTAGCTGTTGGCGATGATGAATATGTTTGTTCAGAAAAAAATCCTTTCTGGTGGGCAAATTTATTACCATTATCAAAAGGACTGTTACTTGAAGTTAAAGTTTCTGAAGATGATGACGATAAAATAGTAGTTATAGATACTAGCGGAATGCATGAAAATAACCATTCAAGTGTATATAGTGAATTTAATTTATGTGATGATGGAACTGAAAATGTTGATTTTAAAGCAACTATCTGTTATACCGATCAAAATGATTTAGGTGATCCAAATGATAATATTGAAGAAACAGTAGTGGTAAGTTCTAACCAATTTTTACAGGGAACTGACGAATCAATGAAAACTACTGAAGATGGATCAATTTTATATCTGTTTAATCAAAATGAAGAAGGTAAAAAGACAGTTAGTGTTTTCCCTGTTCTTCAACCTGAACTTGACGCAACAAATGTTAGCCTTGGTACTTTAGCAACTAATTTTAAACAGGGAAGAAGGTTAGCTCTTGAATTGGACGGTGTACATTATTTGTTAACTCAAATTGAACTTCAAGAAAGTTTAGGCATTGACAATTTACAATTAATTGAAGTACCAACCGGGAAATTTATCCCAGTTAATAAACTATCAAGCACTAAACATCAATTTTTAGTTCAAGCGATGAAAGTTATAGCTTTAGAAATTACCGATGATGAAGTTATATTCAGTATTGAGCAACCTTTACAAGCTGTAGCTGGTCAATTTACTTTACATGATTTATCTAAAGAATATGAAATAACCTTATCAAGGAATCAACCAGTTAAATTAATTGACGTCAATGTGGGCGGTGAAGTTTTAGAATTAACTGTTTGCATTGAAGATAATTTAAATGATCCAAATAACATGTTAATTTGTGATAATGAAGAAAATGGGAATCCTACTCCTGACCCTTCCCAGATGGCAACTTTAACTCGAGGAACATTAACTTATTTTAAGGATGTTAATGGGGCAGATACATTGAATTATACTAACGATTTAGTTATGATTTTTGACATTGTAGATGATAAAAAAGTTGCTAAAGTTTATTCAGTTAAAGAATTGGTTGCTGGTGAAAATTTAGATTCTTTAAAATTAGATTATAATGATTTTATAAATAACATGGTTGCTGGGAAAAAGATAGCTTTCAGGGAACCTTTATCTGGTTCATTATACTTATTATCTCACCCAGTTCAACAATTTATTAATTTACCTAACTTAAAATTGACACAGTTAACTGGCCCAGGGCAAGATTTTTCTTTCCCTTTTGCAGGAAGTTTCAATAAAGCTCAAGGTTTAGTTAGTGAAGGGAGATTTATAGTTAACCATGATAATGTAGCTCCTCCTCCTCCTTTCCAAGTAGTTTGGGATACGAATAATGATGTTGATTTAAGTCAAGATTTTTTTGCAATGATGAGTACGGTAGTTCCTTTAAAAATTAGTAATCCTAATTTTGGTGAGATTATTGTTGCTCCTCAAGATTTAACTCAATC
>CAZRHO010000123.1:0-2520 GCA_964599955.1 uncultured Methanosarcinales archaeon | reverse complement strand
CCCACGGGGCAATGATCTGAGCCCATTACATCTTTCAGAATGAACGCTTTCTTTAACCCACCTCTTAATTTGGGTGATATTAAAAAATAATCAATCCGCCAGCCAGTATTTCTACTACGTGACTGGAACCTATATGACCAGTATGAGTAATGGTGTGGCCCCTTCTCAAATTCTCTGAAAGTATCAATTAAACCTGACTTGAAATACCTTTCTAACCCGTCAATTTCTGTCTGTGTGTATCCAGCACTTTTGTTATAATTAGCTTTCGCATTTTTTAAATCAATGTCAGTATGCGCTACATTAAGGTCACCACATAACACAACAGGTTTCTTTTTCTCCAAATCTTGTAAATATTTCAAAAAATTCTTGTCCCATTCAGCACGATAATCTAATCGACGTAACCCTTCCCCTGAATTAGGTGTGTAAACTGTAACTAAATAATATTTTTCAAACTCTAAACATATTATCCGTCCTTCACCACGATGGTTAACTGTATCATTTCCGTACATTACTGATAACGGTTTAATTTTACTGAAAACAGCAGTACCAGAGTATCCCTTCTTTTCAGCTGAATTCCAGAAATGATGTTCATAATCTTTTAACATATCATCTACTTGTGATGGGTGCGCTTTAGTTTCCTGGATGCATAGAATGTCTGGTTTTTCATTGTTAACAAAATCTAAGAAACCTTTCTTTACTACCGCCCTTATTCCGTTAACATTCCAGGAGATTAATTTCATATTTATGTCAATAATTAAATTTAATTTAAAACTTTTGAAATTATTTCCTTTTAAACTTATCCATTATTGCAGCAATTCCACACCAGCCAATTAAACCTTCAATGATCAATATTGCTGAAAGTATCCTTATAATGTTACTGGTAGGTTCAATGAAACCGACAATTAAAAATATTGAACCTATCACTACCCTTGTAGTTCTATCCTTATGACTTATGTTACAAATCATTTTCTAAATTTAGGAAAGAAAGCATTTGTAACTTTTTTATACTTTTCATATTCCTTGTTACCCTCCCATTTTTTTTCCAACATAGGTATCCCGCTTACCTTAAGTAATAACCAGGTAATAAATAAGGGACTAATTATTGACCACCAAGATATTGGTAAAGCTATAAGGTAAATCCCCCACCACATTGTCGCTTCACCAAAATAATTTGGGTGCCTAGTATATTTCCATAAACCAGATTGCATAATCTTCTTACTTCTTTTAAGATGTTTTTTTAATTGCCAATCACCAATAGCTTCAAAGTAAAAACCAATTAACCAAACAATTAAACCTAAGTAAGAAAGGAAACTTAATTCTCCATAATTGTATGAATTGATAATTATAACTGGGATTAAAATTATCAACATGCATAAACCCTGTAACATGTAAACTTGAAAGAAAGCCCTTAAATGAACCTGTTTCCCCCATTTTTTACGCCAATTAGCGTAACGAAAATCTTCTTTTTTACCTCTATTTTTCAAATAAATGTGGGCAGATAATCTTAACCCCCATATTAAAACAAGGGAACTTACCAGAATTTGCAATGGTAAATAATTACCATTACTAACCAAAGTAAATAAGGTAACAGTGATAAAACCGAGACCCCAAGCAACATCAACTATGCTATTATCCTTCAAATATAGTCCTATTAAAAAGCTAGCAAACATGAAAAAGAAAATAACCAGAATTATATTGGTTAAATGTAAATCACCAAAATAGTTAGATTTTAACCAAGGTACTATGAAGAAAGAACTTACTATTTCCTTGACAGGGAAAGATTCTATCTCGCCAACTGCTAGAACATACTTACCCTCATTATTTTCATTGAAAACTCTTACGTAATACTTACCGGCAGGATAAACCTTTGAACTTTTATGGTTCTTACCTAACTCTGGTCCCATCATGTAATAATCTCCCCCGTAGCGTTCATAGAAAACTTTCCACTCAGAATTTTCTCCATCTAAGGATTCAATCATTACTCCCTCGTTAATCAATTCTGCAGAAACTGTGTGAGTTAACACATCGCCTGGAATTAAAACATTAAGATATATTGGAACTTCTTCATTTGAATCTATTAAGTAATATTCTTCTTCTCCATTAAGTTCCCCATAATACGCTTTACTTATTATTGGATCTTCAATAATGATTGGATCATCAATTGTCCCGCCATCAGCTACTTTTGGTTGATGTGCTACAACTAAAAAAGAACTTAGTATTATCAATAAGATTAAAATTAACCTTTTCATTTTTTCACCAAATAAATGATAACTCCAAAAATACCGGGGTAGATTATAAACAAGAAAATAAAACTTAATATTCCTGGTGTTTGACCATTAATTAAAAAGTCATACCAAGTAGAGATTCCAATTAATTTTACTAAAAAATTAACAATGATAGCTACAATTAAAATTATCCATCCGTAACCAAAATATTTTAAATATTCATTCATCTCTAAAAAGAAGAATACTTTCATCCATTTAAATCTTTTTCTTAAAATCTAACGCTGCTGAATTAATA
>CAZRHO010000122.1:0-2540 GCA_964599955.1 uncultured Methanosarcinales archaeon | reverse complement strand
GAAAGATATCCTGTCCTTTAGTAGGTTCGAGGGTTCAAATTAGATTTCCTGTGTGGGGTCTACTGAAAGTCCCTTCCCCCACACCATTTTTCTATATTAAAATTCTTAGTTCATAAAAATTTCTTAATCTACACTTAATTTCATGTTGTTTAATTGATGTTGACATCCTAGAAAAGTTTTTAAAATGAATACTTTTAATACTGAATTGCGCCCTCGTGGCTTAGTGGTTTCCTACATTTTTAATGTATGACACTATATAGCGTTACCTTGGTAAGGTAGAGGTCCCGAGTTCAAAATCCATAATTGGAATGAAATTCTCGGCGAGGGCTTTTTTTAAATTAAAATGGTGTTATACATTAAAGACTCTCTTGAAAACTTGAAAATTGATTTAAATTTTGCAATTGAACTAGCTTTAGATAGTGGCCAAATTCTAATAAAGAGTTTTGATGATTATTATCACATTAAAAGAAAGGATGATGGGAGTATTGTTACTTCAATTGATGAATCCATTTCAGATTTAATATGTGAAAGAATAGAAAAATATTATCCGGGGTATGCATTATTAGATGAAGAAAGAGGAGATCCCTTGGGTCGTTTCAACAAGGAATTTTGTTGGGTTACCGATCCATTAGATAGTACTCGTGATTATGTTGATAAGGAAAATGGTTATAGTGTTATAATTGGTTTGATGCACAAAGGAAAAACCGTTCTTGGAGTTAATTATCGCCCACAAGTAAATGAATTAACTTATGCTACTTTAGATAGTGGTGCATATTTGGTAAAGAATGGGATAAAAAGTAAATTGTCTGTTTCAGATGAAGAAGGTGTTAATATTTTACATACGAGATCTCGTTATGGTGAGAACTTAGAAAGAATGATTGACAAATTAAACCCAGTTTCTAAAATTGCTATGGGAGGATTTTCTAAGGTAATTGAAGTTGCTAAAGGAAGTGGCAATTTATTTTTAAGTCCTCCTGGTAACAATTTTCATTTGTGGGACATATGTGGGACTTCCATAATTCTTGAAGAAGCTGGAGGAAAAATAACAGATATTTATGGTCAGGAAATTAATTTTTCTCAATTAGATGTTAAATATAGTTGTGGCATAATTGCTGCAAGTAAAAAGATTCATGGGAAGGTTCTTAACCTGTTAAATGAATGATGTTAAAAGAAATATCTCAACATATAAAGAATCAAATTAATAATTTTTCTAATCAGGATTCATTAATTTTTAATAACAAGATCATTGATATTCATTTGGATAATTTTTCTTCTTTGGATGTTGTTAGTGTTGGTAATAAGATAATAGCTTTCATTGATGGTGGACAAACAGAGATCATTTCTACTGGAAATTTTTTTTTAAGTTTTATAAGGGTATCTTCAGTTATTTTTTATTGAGATTAAAAAGAAAATAATGTTAATGAATTTTATTTATTTACTAAAGCAAAATATGTTGAAGGTGATTTATTTTACGAAAGTAAGATCTTTGGTGATAAATTAATAGAAGAAAAAGATTTATTGATTTCTTCAAATGATAATTCTATTAAAGTTGGTAGAGAACGTGCACCAATTTCTAAAGTGATTAACATGGCTAGAAGATTTTCGGAATTAGCAATGGCTAGAAAGATAAATGCAGATTTCATTGTTTTAGATGGTACATTAGAAAAAACTTTTCTTAATGAAGAAAAATACTTATTTGACGATTTATGTGCATTAGCTAAATCCTCCTCATTATTTACTATGTCTGGTAATAGTCCAGTTATTTTATTAAATAAAATAGGACCTATAGGTTGTTGGAGATACTTAATAGATGGGAGAACTAGTTTTGTAAAATTAAATGAAAATTCAAAACATATCTTTCGTTTTGAAGGTGATGTTGGTTTGTTACCTCATTTAATTGATAATTGTAATGATGCTTTATTTTTAGGTTATCCTTATGGTTTAATTTTAGCTGATAAATTAGCTCGTGTAAGTAACCAGGAAAAGAATTCATTAAAAATGAAATTTTTATTAAACTCAGATAATAAAGAAATTGCTGATTATCTTAATACTTCTAATGCACATGACATCTTGGATAATTTGGGGTAAGATTTATATTGATTATTATTCTTCTTTTAATAAGATGAAAGAGAGTTAGTACCGCATCATAGGAAGATTAATAAATTCTTATTTTAATTGATTATTTATGTCATATAAATTAATTTGTTTTGATATGGACGGGGTAATATTTAAAGATATTAATTTTTGGATGGAACTTCATAACAAATTTGGGACATTAGATGAAGGAATAGAATTGACTAAGAAATATTTACATACTGATTATGATAGATTAGTTGAGGAAGTAGTTGTTAAATTATGGAAGGGAAAAGATGCAAAAAATTATTTTAATTTAGTTAATTCTATAGAATATTTGCCAGGTGTTTCAAAAGTTTTTGATTATGTTAAAAATCAGGATTTAATGACAGCAATTATTAGTGCATCAAGTACAGATGTTGCAAAAAGAGTTCAGCATGATTATGGGATAGATCATATCTTTGCTA
>CAZRHO010000121.1:0-2588 GCA_964599955.1 uncultured Methanosarcinales archaeon | reverse complement strand
GAAAGTGAAAGTAGTGGCCTTGGAGCAAACCTTAATGGTAATCTTACAATGTCATACACTGCTTCTGATCAAATGCTTAATTGTACTTTTTACTATTCTAGCAATTCAAGAAGTGTAAATGTAAAAATAAGCGATTATTCAGGAGATACTAACCATAGTTTAAATTTATATGGTTATGTGATGGACATGAATTCTGAAGAAGGTGGATATGGTGACGGTTATTTTAAAATAAGATTTGATAACTTTAGATTTAATACATCATATTCAGCTGAGAGTGGGAGTGAGACAGTTCCAGAATGGGAAGACTATGCTTTATTATTTATTTTAACTATAGTTATAGGTGGATTTTTTGCCATACGTAAAAACGAATGATTTCTGGTTATAATAAATCTCATAAAAATAATTTTTTCCACATGAGATTTATAAAATAGGTTAAATAATTAATTATTAGTGGTTTCTTTTGGTGTGTTTGAGTTACACCTTACTCTAAGAAAAGGACAAGTTAATAGATAGCAACCTGAGAATTTATTCTAAAAACCTCTGTTTAGAGGTTTAAATTAATTAGTAAGAAAGTATTAGATATTAAACAGCATGAAGGTATTTCCCTAGATAGTTTGCTGGATAAATGATACAATTAAGAAAAACTAACATTATCTCAAATTGCAGAGAAGTGTAATGTTGATCATAGCACAATACGTAATTGGATGGATAAATATGGAATGGAAAGAAGACCTTCTTGTTTCCAAGAAAAAGAACCTGAATATACAATTGAACAAGGTGTTGAAGCCTATTTAAAATATGAAAAAATAACTGCCATCCCAGTTGAACTTAGAATTTTCTTCAATAAAATTGATTCTGAATTATTATACATCTTACTCGATAATGAACAATTATCTGAGGAATATGTTCGAAAAGTTAAGTTTACATTAAAAAAAGGATGTTGTAGGTACTCCGCCATTAAGAGTATACACTAGTAGATGGAATAGAGAGAGATAAGAAGCATTCACTATTCAACAATACTAAACAAAGTTTTTAAACATCTTTTCACTTAAGAGTAAATATGGGATGGCTATTTGGAAAAAAGAAAAAAGTACCTCGAGTTCCTTTTCCTGAAGGACAAAAAATAGATAAAAATGCTTTACAGTTTAGTTCCCCCTCTTCTAAAGAAAGAATTATTGAACCTGATCAAATTAAAGAAGCAGTGGGGATAGAAAAACCGTTAGCTTTTCCACCGCCTGAAGATGAGCAAGAAGTGCAACAACCAGAAATACCTAGTTTACCTAATGTTTCTCCTCCGGATTTTGGGAATTCTTTACCAAGAGGAGGCCTTGAACCAAATATTCAAGGAATGGCTACGCCAACAATAAATGATGAACCTTTATTTGTGAAAGTTGATGTTTATCAAGAGATTTTATCCAAAATGGATGAATTAAAATCTGACTTTTCACACCTTAGGCACACCAATAATCAATTACAACAATCAGAATTTAACGAAGTTAACAGTTTTGAAAAATTAAGAAAATCAATTAAAAACATTCACGACAAATTATTGCAAGTAGATAAAACATTATTCAAAATAGAAAGGTGATTAAATATGGATAAAATGCCTGTTTTTGTAAAAATAGATGAATATGAAGACGTTTTAAATTTAGTAAAAAACGTTAGAAGAAAATTAGATGAAGCTAAAGATACATTAATCAAAATTAATGATCTTAAAAATGAAGAAGACCACCAATTAGAACTTTGGCAAAATACCCTTAATGAAGTTGAAAAGAAAGTTGATTTCTTAGATCATTCATTAAGCGAACCTGAACAATTTTAACCATGGCTAAAAAGAAAACTACTAAGACTACTCGGAAACCTAAAGCTAAAAAAAGAAAAGCTACAACTAGAAAGAGAAGTCCATCGATAACTAAGGAACCAGAATATATGATTCAAGTTAACGATCCAACGATGGTCCGTAAAGATTTATTAGAGTCATTAAGAGAAACAATTATTTTTATGCAAGGTTATGAAACTATCCGTAAAATTCAAGAAGAAAAAGTAGCCTTATTTACTCAATTGAAATTAGATGTTAAAGAATTGAACGGTTTAGTTGAAAATAAATTACATAAGTATTTGCCAAGAGGAAAAATAAAAGAATTAGTAAAGGCCGATGCTAAAAAATCAGTTCAACAAGAAGTAAGAATTGTTAAAACGGTTGGCCCTGCGAAAAAAGAACCAATCATGGAACCGAGATCAGTTGCCCCAGAGACACCTAAACAGAGAGTTGTAGGTGGCTTAGATGAATTGGAACAGCAATTACAAGACATTGAAAATCAACTTAAAGGCATCCAATAATTTTATTTCTTTATTAAATTTATAAAACAAATACTTCTACATTCTAAATCTATGTGCGCGTGCCGGAGTGGTCAAACGGGATGGACTCAAATGCTAAAACCATTTCCCGCTTTAGTGCGGAGCTATCCATTGGCTTAGTGCCTACGCAGGTTCAAGCCCTGCCGCGCACATATTTATTCTAAGAAAAAGAAAACTAATTTAAACTAATCAATTATTCCATTAATATGGGTGTTGATGTATGTACAATT
>CAZRHO010000120.1:1398-2737 GCA_964599955.1 uncultured Methanosarcinales archaeon | reverse complement strand
TGATTTCTAAAGTAAAATTTATCTTTGGCAACGTAAACTTTATAAAGCAAACACTTAGTTTAAGATTAAATGAATACTAATATTCAACAACCCAGTAAATGGAAAAAGTTTTTAAAAGAAACAAGTAGGGTTATGCGTATCACTAAGAAACCAGACCGTAATGAGTTTATGAACTTAACTAAAGTTACTGGTTTAGGTATTGCAATAATTGGGGTAATTGGTTTTATCATATTCCTCTTAAAACAATTATTATTATAAATTTAAAAAATGGAAACACATATTTTTGGATTAAGAACGGCAGCAAATAGGGAAGACCAGGTAATTGACTATTTAATTTCTAAATTACAAAAGAAACCAGAAGGTATTTTGGCAGTTATTAGGCCGCATGGTATGAGAGGTTATATATTTATAGAAGCTACTTCTAAAACAGATGCAGAATCAGCTTTAGCAGGGGTTCCTTATGCAAGAGGTATTTTACCTAGAGAAATACCTTATCCTGAGATAGAGCATATGTTGGAACAAGTTAAGATAGAAATGAATATACAAAAAAGCGATATTGTTGAAATCATTTCAGGTCCTTTCAAAAGGGAAAATGCTAAAGTTATGCGTATTAATCGTCAGAAAGAAGAAATTGTAGTTGAATTATTAGAATCTGCAGTTCCAATTCCAATTACTGTTAAAATGGATGCAGTTAAGGTAATTCGTCGTGAAAATGATGATGAATAATGAATTTCTTAGAAACTAAATTATTTGATGAAACTTATACGTTAGAAATGGTTTCGTTAGGTGATAGTCATATTATCAACAATTATTTAACTCAAATTGAGTCTGGAAGTTTACCTTTAGTCAGGGTTTTCTATTTAGATGATGGTGCTCTTAGAGTTTTAGATAAAGATTTGTTTATTGCTTATGGTTCTCTAGGATTTAATAAAGTTCCTGTTGATGAATTATCCCGTGATCATTTAGATATTCCTACTTATTTAAGAAGATAAATTATTTGTTAAGTTTTAATTAAGAGGCAAATTTAACATCTGCATTAAAAAATTCCATTCTTCTTTGATATTAGTTTGATTCCAATCGTTTGCAGAGGATGTCAAATAACTCTCATTAAAACCTGCAAATCTAGAAAGACAATGGATATCATAACAATCTGCGGTTAAACGCGATTTCTCTTTTAATAAAGCATCGGCTTGTGGTTGATCTGATTTTGCTCTTTCTACAATTGCATGATGCAATAATTCCTGTAAATTTTTATTTTCTTGGTTATATAATGAAGACATAGATTCTCTTAAATTAGGATGTCGAACTAAAGTGTTTGTACCTCTAACTATCTTTGGTA
>CAZRHO010000120.1:0-1388 GCA_964599955.1 uncultured Methanosarcinales archaeon | reverse complement strand
TCTGGGGAAGTAACTGTGATTGTTAATCCGTTAATGTTTTTTTTTCTAGAGTTTTCTAATTCTCTTTCAACTCTATCAGATACTTGAGAATATTTTTCTTGATTTCTTCTAACAAATTCTATTAACATATAATCGTTAGAGTTTCTTTCTGTAGCAATAATTTTAAAATTTTGACTTGATTTATGGTAAGTTAAAGTAAAATCATGATCTAATAAGTATTCTATACAAGGTCTAGCAAATTCTTTAAATTCTGTTCTATTATTTAAAGGTCTAGCTAAACAAATGTCAATGTCGGCAGTAGGTCTCCTATATTCCTTAGGTAAATAACTTTGAACTGCTACTCCGCCTACAATGAAATAAATATCTTTAGAATGAGAAAATTCTTCCAATTTACTTACAGCTGACAAACCTGCTTTTATATTAGAACTTCCTAAAGTTTTAGGCGTCACACTACATTTATTAACCATAGATTTATATTTCTAACTTTCAACTTATAAATCTTTCTCTTTTCATTATTAAGAAGTAGTGATTCTAAACGTCAACCATTTCAATTTCAATGTTTAAACCTTCAGGTATAGGCACCCTCATGACTAATCTTAGAGTCCTTTCATCTGCACCTAAATCAACTAAACGCTTATGGATTCGCATTTCATAACGTTCCCAAGAAGCCTTTCCTTCTCCATCTGGAGATTTTCTAGTGCTTACTTTGAGCTTTTTAGTATGTAAAGGAATTGGACCTCTAAGATCAACACCTGTTTTTTCAGCAATAGATTTAATATCACCACAGATTTGATTAATCTTGCCTATTTCTGTACTTGCTAATTTTATTCTTGCTCTTTGTGCCATATATTTACTACACAATAAACATTTTTTATTGTGATTAATCTGTTTTGATTATAGGTTGTTTATAAATTTTTTTGTTTTGATTGATTATAATTATTATTCTATTGAACCGTCTCTTTTTTGACTAAACTCATAAAATCTTAAAGAAGTTAATCTATCGACATCTTTCATGTATAATTGATTGCCATTAGCTTGTGTTAAAATGGCATTAAGTGATTCTCTTCCTTTAGTTCTACAAATATCAACAAATTCTGCAGCTTTAACAAGGTTATTAAAATAATGATTTGAAATACCTTCTGTAAGTAATGAATCATAAGAGAGGTGGTCGTTTGCTATTTCTTCTAGTAATAGATGTAATTCACCTTTGTCTTTGTTGGTTTTAGCAACTTTATTTATATGTACTTTTACAACATAATCTGCCATTTTAAATAATAAATGAGAAATAAAAAATAATAAGAAAAAAATTTAAGAGATTTATTGCATCTCTTTCTTAACTAAATCCATACACATCCCAGCTGCAACAGTAACTCCGCTATCTCTGATTG
>CAZRHO010000119.1:0-2763 GCA_964599955.1 uncultured Methanosarcinales archaeon | reverse complement strand
TTTTTAATATCTTAATTATTAAAAGTATCAACAAGTTTTTTAGAAAATTCCCCATCACTAGGATAATGTAATCCAGCTTTAACTCTAGTAATATTACATTCTTCGGCAATTTTCTCAAGTATTTGTCTTTTTTCTGGATATTTTTTTGATAAAATCTTCGCTATTAAATAACCTTGATATGCGTGTCCGGCAGGATAAGCTGGTGTTTGTGCTGTATCTGTATTAATAGGTTTTATAGAAGGATCAACTTGCTCTGGTCTGGCTCTATTGATAAGATATTTAAAAGCAAAAATAATATAATCTTGTGAATGTTCTATTTTAGTTAATTCTTCTAGACTTTCTTTAACGTGAGGTGTAAATGCAGCAACAACACTTTTATTGGTTTTCTTAAAGAAATCAATATCTTTTTGTGTGCGAGATTTAATGTATTGTTTTACTTCTTTTACTTCATCTTTATTATTAGGATACACTGGAATTGTGGGATAAAAAGCATAATAACCTTTAAAAAAGAATATGAAAATGGTATAAACTACTATTAATAAAAAAATTTTTTTAAACATATACTATTTATTAATATTTTTTTAGATATACATACTTGCTAGAATATTACTATTCATATCATTTTTCTTAATAAGCTTCTCAACAGTATCTCTAGTAACAGTAAACGGAAATTTAACCTTGATAGTTTTTTCTTTTTCAAATAGTTTACTATCAGGTTTCATAAGACGATAAAGGTTAAGTTTTGTGTATATAATTTCTAAACATCTTTTAAGATTTCTTACACCCTTTTCTTGTTCTGTAAATGTATTACAAATATGCGTGATAGTTTCATCAGGAATAATAATTTCATCTTTACCAAAGTTAATATTTGCTTCTATTTTTGGGATCAAATAATCTCTAGCAATAGTGATTTTTTGTTTTGATTCATAGCCTGCTGTATGAATTCTATACATTCTATCTTTCAAAATAGGATTAATTTTCGACTCATCATTATAACTAAATATGAACAATGCTTTACTTACATCAAAATCTATACTAGAGAAATATTTATCATGAAATTGTCCATTTTGTGTCGTATCTGTGAGATGTGTGAGAATACCAGTTATTTCTTCACCTTTAGGCGTGTCGGAGATTTTATCTAACTCATCGAAATAAAATACAGGATTCATACATTTACTATTAATTAAAATATCTACAATTTTTCCCCACGTGCTGCCCTCATATGTGTAAGAATGTCCTTCTAGAAAGCTACTATCAGTAGCACCTCCTAGTGCTAGAAATGAGAATGGTCTATTAAGAATTTTACTAATACCTTCTTTAATGAGAGTCGTTTTCCCTGTTCCCGGCGGACCTTTAACGGCAATGGCCTGAGAAACAGATTTAGGATTAGATACCCATTGACCAACAAGTTGCATAATTTGCATTTTAGCATCATCAAGACCATAAACTGCCTCATCAAGTGTTTTTTTTGCATCTTCCATAAAATCATTATATTTATCTTGCCCATCTTCAAGTTTTACAGGTAATGTTCTATGAATTCCAAAAGGAACTCTCATAAAGGTGTCTACCCACTGCTTTATTTTGTAATATTCACCTGTGCCGGGATCCATAAAGTTTAACATATTTATTTTTTTTAGTGCTTTAGCTTTAAATTCGACTGGTATATCAGAGTCAAGAAGAGCTAAACGATAGGGTTTTTCTACTGTTGTAAATTTATTAACCTCTTCAAGTTGAGAAATAATTTTTTCCTGATTTTCAACAGGCATCGATCGGAAATATTTAAAGTCATTCATAATATTTTTTTCGCGAAGTAACTTTCTAAATTTAGAAACATTTTCTGATTGTTTTTTCTTGTCTTCTTTTTCTTTTTTCTTTTTATCATATTTTTCCTGAACTTTGCAAATTTTTTCAAATTGTTCGGCCATAGCTTTTTTACCTTTGGTTTTTCTAATCTCCATTAAGCCTTTTAATTCTGACATTATTTTTTCTTCATTAATTTCTTCCTCTGGAATAAGATCAATAAATTGACGTTTCACTTTTTTTAATTCTTCAAACTCCTCATCATCCTCATCGTTATCTAGTTTCACATTAAATTTTCCGTTTTTGACACTAGTAATCACTCCTTTATACGGTTTGTCCCATTCGTCCAATTTTACATTTACTCTTGCGCCTTTGCGATATTTTTTTTCTTCACGTTTCATTTCTTTCTCGTGTTCTCTCATTTTTTCAAGAAATGCTTCTTCATCGTCTTCTTCTTCTTCTTCTTCATAAATATCTGCTGGAGCAAACATTCCTCTATCACCTCCCATTGTAAATACAATATTAAATTTCATATTATTTTTAAGTAATTCTTGTTCATGCTCATCTAATTGCTCATCTTCATCTTCAATATCAAATAAGGTTTCATTATGAGCAATATCGTCATCTTCCTCTTCAGACGTTGTTTCTTCATCTATAATGGATTCATCATCAGCTTCTTCTACAAGTTTTCTATTTTTATTCTTTATTTTTTTAATAAGTTCTTTTGGAATATCATCTTTTTTTCTAGATTTACTACGTTTTGATTTCTTGCATTTTTTTTTAGTTTTTTTCTCCTTCTTCTTTACCATCCTATCAATTTTTTCAAGTTGATCAAGTCGTTCCTTTCCTGCTTTAGAAGGAAATATTTTTTGTATAAATTTTTGTAATTGTCTAGTATCCATTTTTTCAGAATTTTCTTCATCTTCTTCTTCTTCTTCTTCTTCTTGACTATCACTAGATTGT
>CAZRHO010000118.1:0-2860 GCA_964599955.1 uncultured Methanosarcinales archaeon | reverse complement strand
TATTTTCCTTGTGGGCATAAGTCAACTTCACTGAATGGTATTGAACCCCCAAAATCACTATGTAAAGTAATTCCATCATATCCTAAAAATTTATTTCCTGCTATGGAAGTATTTCTACTATTTGCATTTATATAAATGCCATCAGAAGTTAGATCTCCATGGAACGTATTATTAGTAATATTTGAATCATCACCATCATAAAGTTCTATAAACCTATATTCAGATTTCGCTATAAATGAATTGTTTAATACTCTTATTTGTGCGCCACTTTCTAATTGAATAGTTGTTTGAAAATTTTCTAATGTACAATTCCTAACTTCTAGATGCTTTTCTTGATTTGCATAAAAACCTCGCATTCCTGAATCTGAGGTAGTATCGTTATATTTGTAACCCATACAATTAACTTTAACATTATTTTTAATGAATTCTACATGGTTACTAGGTGATGTTGTAGAAGAATAAGATGTACTAAGATTATTCATTAGGTAGATTGTATTTTTTGTTCTATTATTTTTATTAAATACTGCAGTTCTTAAATCACTATATTGTGTTGTGGTTGTATCTCCAAATGTATATTGCTCTTCTGTAAGAGAACTGTTTACATATACTGTTGCGTTTGGAGTTGGCCCACAATCTACAATACTTATATGGTCTTCATGTACACTTCTGTTATAGAAATTTCCATATTTTCCTTGTGGGCATAAGTCAACTTCACTGAATGGTATTGAACCCCCAAAATTACTATGTAAAGTAATTCCATCATGTCCTAAAAATTTATTTCCTGCTATGGAAGTATTTCTACTATATGCATTTATATGGATTGCAGAGGTTGAGTAACCTCCATGGAAAGTATTGTTAGTAATATTTGAATCATCTCCATTATCTAGCTGTATGGCATAATTATCATTGTTTGAAATGACTGTATTATTATTAAAAATCATATTAGAATCACCGCTTAAATAAACTCCTATTGTGTTGTTTTCAAAAGATGAATTGGAAATATTAATTCTTAAACTAGCATCATCTACATTTATTTATTTTACAATTCCTAATGGTAACATCATTATATCCATTAAATTCAAAACCATAATCTGATCCGCCTTCATCTCCAGAAATAGAATTCCCTTCACAATCAAATATTACTGAAGTATTCATATACTTAAAACAAGTACCAGTTGTAGTTACGCTTCTATTTAAACAATAAGTAGTTCCTCTTGTCCAATCTGTATCTTTACAGGAATCCAACTCTACGTCACAATCCGGGTCAACTTTAATTTGAAAATTATTGGTAGAATAAAATTCAAGATTGCTTGCTCCTGTAAGTGAAAATTTAAAGTCATTAATGATTGAATTTTCTATCAAATTGATTGAATATTTATTATCAGAATTATTTATTAATATTAATGAAGAAAGTATAATTAATGAAATTAAAGTTATTGCTTTTATAATTACTTGATTGTTTTTATTTTTCCTCTTCCAGTTTATTCTTTCTTTTGTTTTCATTATTTTTTTATTGCTCTTTGGTAAATTGTCCAGATAGTTCGATAATTTCTTTCCATAATTTTTGAAATTTCAGAAAAATTAAAATTTAAGTTATCTTTTAGATAAACAACAATTGTTTCAAGAATGCTTAATTTTTTTTCTTTGAATAGTAAACAAGGGATTTTCCCTTTTTGAGAATCAATTTCTAATTTTCCTGCGTGTTTTTTTATAGCGTTATTATAAGAATGCCATATGTTTCTTTCATCTCTTCCTAATTCTTTAGCAATTTCATTATATGAAAGATTTAGCTCTTCTTTCATGTATTTAGTTATGGTTTCTAAAGGACTGATTCTTTTATTAAAAATAGAAATAGGGATTTCTTGATTGATTTTAAGAAGGTTAAGTGTATCTTTTTGAGTTAAATTATAACTTTGAATTAATTCTTTTAATTTGTTTATTTCCTTTTTATGGGTAGAGTATATCCTAGATAAATTACTTTTATCTCTAGTTCCCATGGCCATTTTACGTAATATGTAATGTTTTTTACTATATAAATTTAACTTAATACGTTTTATGTAGTATTAATTTCGTTGTTTTACATATTATGTAGTAATATTTCTATTTAAATCTTTTCTTTTTTACGTATTATGTAAGTTAACAATTAATAAATGCCAGTAATATTTATAAAATAATAAGCCTATTTACAGTATAAGTGGTTTCTGGTGTTAGTTTTGCTAAAGATGGCAGTAAAAAAAACTAACAAAATATTAGGTATTGAACGAGAACATAATGGAGTTTCTTTAGATAGTTTGCTAGATAAATGGTATAATCAAGAAGGGTTATCTACTACTCAAATTGCAGAGAAGTGTAATGTTACTAATAAAACAATAGGTAATTGGATGGAAAAATATGGGATGGAAAGAAGAAGTAGGTCTGAAATAAATTTAAGTTCTGATGCCTACAGACCAACTGAAGAAGAATTAGATAAATGGTACAATGAAGAAGGACAAACATTGTCTGAGATTGCAAATAAATGTAATGTTGATAATACAACAATAGGTAATTGGATGGAGAAATATGGAATGGAAAGAAGAAGTTTATCTGAATCCAATTTAAGTTCTGATGCATACAAACCAACTGAAGAAGAATTAGATAAATGGTACAATGAAGAAGGATTAACCACTTATGAAATAGCAGAGAGATGTAATGTTGGTGATTCGACAATAAATAGATGGATGGATAAATATGAGATAGAAAGAAGAAGTAAATTGAGTTCCGATGCCTACAAACCAAATAAAAAAGAATTAGATCAATGGTACAATGAAGAAGGGCTAACATTATCTGAAATTGCAGAAAAGTGTAATACTGCCGCTGCAAC
>CAZRHO010000117.1:0-2861 GCA_964599955.1 uncultured Methanosarcinales archaeon | reverse complement strand
TAGCTAAATTTTTTTCAAAATTCATTCTTTCTTTTTAAACCAATCAGTTAAATATTTTTTATCTTTTATATTATTTGTATCTAGGCCAAAAGAAAATTTATTTTTATTATCTTTATTTTTACCTAAAGTTTTACATAAAATTTTATTAACTAATTTTTTTTCGCTACAATCTTTTTTTTCTTCAGCAAATGTTGCGGTAGATGACATTAGATAAATAAAAAATATTATAATTAGTTTCATTTTTTTTTTCTTTTTTTATTCTTATCGTATTCTTTTCTTTTCTCAATCAATATTAAAGCATCATCCATATTTAGCTCCAAAGGGTCTTTTTCTTCTGGGATAGTAGCATTTAATGACTTATATTTAATGTATGGTCCATATTGACCTTTCATGATTCGAACTGGTTTTTTATCTTCTGGATGTTCTCCCAAGTCTTTTATTAATGATGATGATATTCTTCCAGGTTTAGCTTCAGCTATCAATGTAACTGCTCTATTTAAACCTATAGTAAATAACTCTTCAACATTTTCTATTCTAGCAGATTTATTTTCACATTTTAAATAAGGTCCAAACCTACCAGAATTTATTGTTATATCTTTTCCATTTTCTGGGTGTTGACCTATAATTTTAGGCAGAGAGCATAGATATTTTGCTTTTTCTAAATTAATTTGTTCAATATTTATTCCTTTTGGTATTGATACATTTTTTAAATTATCGTTTTCTTTTTTCTTTTTTTTCTTTTTAGTTGTAATTTCTTCTTGAATGATTTCATATTGAAGATACGGACCAAATCTTCCATTCTTTAAATATATATCTTTACCATTTTCATTTTGACCAATTAATTTAGGTTCAGCTAGTGCGAATTGATCATTAGCTTTAGATTTTGATAAAGGCCTTGTAAACTTACATTCTGGATAGTTAGAACAACCAATAAATGCACCACCTCTAAAACTATTTTTTAAACTTAACTCGCCTGTATTACATAATTTACATTTTCTATTAATTTTTCCATTTTCGTCCGCTTCAAAAATTAATTCTCCAAGACTTTCATTTAATAAATCTAATACTTCACGCGTTCTTTTTTCTTTAACATTTGACACGTTATTGTTGAAATCTTTCCAAAAATTATCAAGTACTTTAATCCATTCTTCTTTACCAGAAGTGATATCATCTAATTGATTTTCTAGCCCTGCAGTAAAACCATAATCAACATATTTTGAAAATAATTTTTCCAAGAAAGCTGATAAAAGCTTACCTCTATCTGTTGGAAAAAATCTTTTATTAACAACATCAGCATATCCTCTATTAGAAATTACAGAAATAATACTTGCGTAAGTTGAAGGTCTCCCAATTCCTAATTCTTCAAGTCTTTTTACCAAACTTGCTTCAGAATATCTGGGCGGTGGTTGTGTGAAGTGTTGTTCATCAATGAAGTCACTTGCCAAAACTTCTTCTTTATTTACATCTGGAAGAATTTTTTCATCCTCATTTAAATCAATTCTTGTAAGTTTAAGAAATCCATCAAATTTTATTGTTGATCCTGAACATTTAAATTGGTTTAAATTATCAGTAGAAGTAATTGTAATGGTTTTTCTATCAAATTTCGCTGCTTCCATTTGTGATGATAGAGCTCTTGACCAAATTAAATCATACAGTTTATTTTGATCTGTGCTTAAGAATTTTTTTATCGATTCTGGTGTTCTAGTTATATCTGTAGGTCTTATAGCTTCATGAGCCTCTTGTGCATTTTTAGCTTTTTTACCTGAATAATTGTTAGGTTCTTTAGGCAAATAATTATCACCATAAGAATCTTTTATAAAATCTCTAAAGTCATTAACAGCATCTTTTGATATGTTGGTACCATCGGTTCTCATGTATGTAATCAATCCAACAGTATCACCTTCAATATCTATACCCTGATATAATCTCTGAGCTATTTGCATTGTTCTAGAAGCTCCAAATCCTAGTTTGCTTGAAGAAGTTTGTTGAAGTGTAGATGTAGTAAATGGTCCAAGAGGATTTCTTGTAAATATTTTTGAGGTTATATCTGAAATTTTGTATGTTGATTTATTAATTAATTCTATAGCATTATTAATATCTTCTTTATTTTTAAAAGAGAATTTTTCTACTTTTGAATTATTTAATAATGCAATATTTGAATTTAAAATATCACCTTTCGAGTTTTTGAAATTTACATTTAAAGACCAAAATTCCTCAGGTTTAAATTGTTCTATTTCATGCTCTCTTTCAGTAAGCAATCTTAATGCAACAGATTGAACTCTACCTGCGGATTTTGAACCTGGTAATTTTGTCCACAAAATTGGTGAAATATTAAATCCAACTAAATAGTCCAATGCTCTTCTTGCCATATATGCATCAACTAAATTAGTTTCTATATTTCTTGGATTATCTATTCCTCTTGCTACAGCTTTTTTAGTAATTTCATTAAAAACTACTCTTTCAATTTTTTTATCTTTTAAAAGTTTCTTTTCCTCCAAGTACTCTCTTACATGCCAAGCTATAGCCTCACCTTCACGATCTGGGTCTGTGGCAAGAATAATCTTTTCTGATTTTTTTGCTGCATCAGTAATTTCTTTTAAATATTTTTTTGAAAAACTATCAATTTCCCATATCATTTTAAATTTATCTTCAGGATCTACAGAACCATTTTTAGAAGGAAGATCTCTTATATGTCCATAACTTGCTAAAACAGTATAATCATCACCTAAATATTTGTTAATTGTTTTAGCTTTAGCTGGACTTTCAACAATGACTAAATTCATAATTTGTGAAACTACACAAAAAATAGATCAATAGTCAAATTAATAAATTTTTGTCTTAGATTCTTCTTTATTTATCAG
>CAZRHO010000116.1:0-2881 GCA_964599955.1 uncultured Methanosarcinales archaeon | reverse complement strand
CTGACGCTTGTCAAGCTGCAGGTGCATTATCAATTGATGTACAGGAATTAGGAATTGATATGATGACTATCAATGGTAGTAAAATTTATGGTCCTAAAGGTATAGGTATGTTATATGTTAAACGTGGTGTCAAACTTCATCCGATCATCCATGGTGGTGGACAAGAAAATAAAATGCGTTCAGGGACACAGAATATCCCTTACATTATTGGTTTTACGAAGGCATTAGAGTTAGCACAATCTGAACGTGAAACTGAAAGTCAAAGAATAGCAGCTTTACGTGATAAATTAGTGAAAGGAATTGAAGAAAAAGTTCCTAAAGTTTTTGTTAATGGACATCCTACTGAGAAGTTACCAAATAGTGCAAATATAGCTATCCTAGATGTTGAAGGAGAAGCAATGATGTTATATCTTAACGAATATGGTATTTGTACATCTTCAGGTAGCGCTTGTACATCTCAATCTTTAGATCCAAGTCATGTTATCTTGGCAATGGGTTTACCTTATGAAGTAGCTCACGGAACTTTAAGATTTACTTTAGGTAAAAGAACTACCGAGGATGAGATTAATAAAATAATTGAAGTAATTCCAGGCATCGTTGATGCTTTAAGGAGAATATCTCCAGTAAATATGACTATGGAAGAGGTGATGAATTAAAAATGTCACACACAAAAATAAAATTTTTGAGCACCATTTTAGAGGTAAACAACTAAAATGGCGGAAACAATTGAAATTCAACCGGTACAGGAAGAAAATAAACCAGATGTAGTAACAACTAATAAAGATAAAGGTTGGTTCTATACAGATACCGTTAAAGAACATTTTTTTAATCCACGTAATTTGTTTAAAACTAACGAAGAAGCTGAATCATACCAATATGATGGTATGGGCATGGTAGGTTCTCCGGCATGTGTTTCAGGAGACACTCTAATTGCTGTTGCTGATGGCAGAGTTTCCGTTCCCATTAAAAAATTAGCTGAAGAGGGAAAAGAAGTTCCAGTTTATTGTTACGATGGAGAAAAAATAACCATTAGTACTGCCAGAAATATTAGAAAAACAAGAGAAAAGGAAAATGTATTGAGAATAACACTAAATGATGGAAGTTTATTGAAAGTAACTTTAGATCATAAATTAATGTTAAGAGATGGAAATTATATTGAAGCAAGAGATTTGAGAACAGGAGATAGTTTAATGCCATTTCATAAGGTAATCAGGAATGGTTACTTCTATGTTTATCTTAACAATGGGGAAAGAATGAGAGAACATTGGATGATTCATGAACATTTTAATGGTCTAATTGAAAAATCTGGTGTTAAGAACCCTAACGTTCACCATATTGATGAAAATAAGTTAAATAATAATATTAAAAATCTTCAATTAATGTCAGCGGAAGAACATTCCAGATTACATAGTATTAAACATAGAGATCATCTTAAAGGCGTGGTAAGGGATATCAAAGGAGATAAAAATCCGATGCGTGCTTGGTGGAATAATGCAAGTGAAAAAGAAAAGGAATTATATCGAATTACAATGTCTTTTGCGACTTCTGGAGAAAGAAATGGTCGATGGAAAGATATTTCTAATGAAGAAATTTTGAAGGAAACTTATGAATTTTTTATAATTGGCAATAGGGAATTAACTAACAAAAATTGGCGTATTTTTGCTAAAGAAAAGGATTTCCCGCAATGTGTAGACTCAAGATTTGAGACATTCAATAATTTTAAAGAGCAGGTTTTAGCTTACAATCATCGAGTAAAGTCTATAGAGGAAGATGGCGATGAAGACGTTTACAATTTAACAGTTGACCCTTTCCATAATTACGCGATAATTACTAATGAAGATGATGTTCATAGTGGAATAATTTCTAGGAATTGCGGAGATATGATGAAAATTTGGATCCAAGTACAAGATGATAAAATTAAAGAATGTAAATGGCAAACTTTTGGTTGTGCAAGTGCAATTGCTTCTACTTCCATGATGTCAGTGATGATCTCTGAGAATGAAGGAATGTTAGTTGATGATGCAATGAAACTTAAACCAATGGATATTGTTAAAAGGTTAGGAAACTTACCTTCGCGTAAATTTCATTGTTCAGTTCTTGGTGATAAAGCATTAAGAGCAGCAATTAATGATTATTATAAGAAAAACGGCCAGGAAGATAAAATTATTCAGGAGAAAACTAGAATGATTGATCATATTGCTAAAGTGACTGATCATGATATTGAGGAAGCTGTTTTAGAAGGCGCAGTGACTTTTGATGAAGTACAGAAAAAAACTAAAGTTGGTATTGGTAATAAACAATGTATTCCAGAAGTTGAACAGTTAATTAAATTCTATAAGGATAAATATTACGGTGAAGATTAGAGAAAAGATTTTTAACTTCTCTTTACTTTTTCTTTTAATATGAACACTCCCAATAAACACCCTCAAGAAATTGAAGTTTGGTACATTCTTCCTGCGATTAGAAAAGAATTAGTTGTTGTTTTAAAAGAACGTGGATTAAATCAGAAAGAAATTGCGGGGATGTTAAAGGTTACTGAAGCAGCAGTTTCTCAGTATTCTAAACATAAGAGGGGTAAGGAGATTACTTTGAATCAGGAAGTTAAAGATTATATTAAAGAGTCATCAAAAAATATCATTGATGCTAAAACTGCTTACAAAGAGATTCAATTAATTTCTGAATTTATTAAAAAATCTAAAGCTTTATGTGAAATTCATGCACAGATTGAAGGAGATTTAGAAGGTTGTAAAGTTTGTTATGAATGATTAGTTTAAATCAATTATCTAATCTATTTCTTGATGCTTATTAAATTTTTCAGCTTGTTATTGGTACAGTTACGCCATTAGAAGTTTCTTTAATTGCACTATATCTGCAACCTGGA
>CAZRHO010000115.1:0-2977 GCA_964599955.1 uncultured Methanosarcinales archaeon | reverse complement strand
GGTTAGTTAGTGTACAGAAATGTTTACGTACTCAAGATATTGATGAAGTTGGTGACGCATCACATACTACTTTTTTTGAGATGCTAGGTAACTGGTCACTTGGCGATTATTTCAAAAAAGAAACCATTGAATGGAGTTTTGAATTTCTTACTAAAGAATTAAATTTACCTATTGAAAAATTGGCAATAACTTGTTTCGCTGGTGATAAAGATTGTCCAAAAGATGAAGAATCTGCAAAAATTTGGATGGATTTAGGAATTCCTAAAGAAAGGATAGTCTTCTTAGGTAAAGATGATAATTGGTGGGGTCCAGTGGGAGAAACCGGTCCATGCGGTCCTGACACTGAAATGTTTTTCTGGACGGGTTCAGGGGAAATTCCTAAAAAGTATGATCCTGAAGATAATCGTTGGATGGAAATTTGGAACGATGTTTTCATGCAGTATAATAAAACTAAAAGTGGATTTGAACCACTTAAACAGCAGAACGTTGACACTGGATTAGGTGTTGAAAGGGTTGCTATGGCTTTACAAGGTAAGAGTAACGTTTTTGAAACTGAATTATTTCAACCTATCTTTACAAAGTTAAGTGAGTTGGCTAAAGAGAAGATGGATGATAAGAATATTATTTCGTATCGGATCATGGCTGATCATTTACGTGCATCAACTTTTATTTTAGGTGATGAATGTGCGGTGGCTCCTAGTAACGTTGATCAAGGTTACATTTTACGTAGGTTTGTTAGAAGGGCAATAAGACATGGGAAAAAAGTCGGTATGCCTGCTAATTTTTGTGTTCCTATTGTAGAATTAATTGTTGACATGTATAAGAGTGATTATCCAATATTAAACGAACAGAAAAAGTTTATCATTGAAGAATTGAAGAAAGAGGAAGAAAAATTTGAACGAACTTTAGAGAAAGGTTTGAGAGAATTTGAAAAAATGGCAACTAAAGATATTTCCGGTAAAGATGCTTTCTTACTTTTTCAATCGTACGGTTTCCCATTAGAAATGACTGAAGAAATGGCTGATGAGAAAAAAGTAAAGGTTGACGTGGAAGCTTTTTTTAAGGAATATGAAGATCATAAAAAATTATCACGGACGGGTGCTGAGAAAAAGTTTAAGGGAGGGTTAGCTGATTTATCTCCAGAGACAACTAAACTTCACACGGCAACACATTTGTTAAATGAAGCATTAAGGAAAGTGATTGATTCTAATATTAAACAGAGGGGAAGTAACATTACTCCTGAACGTTTACGTTTTGATTTCAGTTTTGATAGGAAGTTAACTAAAGAAGAATTGCAAGCAGTTGAAGATGAAGTTAATAAGGTGATCTCTGAAGGGGTTGACGTAGTTCGTAAGGAAATGTCAATTAAAGAAGCCGAGAATTTAGGTGCTCAGAAAGAGTTCGGTCAGAAATATCCGGATACTGTTTCAGTTTATTTTGTTGGTGATTATTCAAAAGAATTTTGTGGCGGTCCACACGTGGAAAATACTAAAGAGATTGGCCATTTTAAAATTGTTAAAGAGCAAAGTTCATCTGCAGGTGTAAGAAGAATTAAAGCTGTAGTTGGAGATAAGGTAAAAAGTTGAATGGATTCTTAATAAAAATATGCGGCGGCCGGGAATTGAACCCGGGTCACAGCGTTGGCAACGCCGTATACTAACCACTATACTACCACCGCATTAATCAAACGAAAAAAGAAGTCATTAATAAACTTTTTGAATAATTAAAAAATAAAAAAAAATAAGGAAAATTAATTCCTTGCTAAAGCCCATGCGCCCTTAACTGCAACGATTAATGTTGCTGGAACGAATAGGGTTAAAATTCCTTTTAGTACACCGATGATTTGTGGTGCTACTCCTTCAAAGACTCCAGCTCCTTGACCTAAGAAAGAAACTAATACTAATACAGTTCCTGCGGTTAAGAATCCAGACACTTCGTCGGAAGTTATGTTTAAGAAACCTACTACTAAACCTGCTAAGAAAACTAGCCACACCATCTGAGATTGATATGCTCCAGTAAATCCAAGGCCTAAAAGTACAGCTAAAACAAAACCTATTAAAAATGACCAACTACCTAATTGGTTTGATCCTCTTTTTTTTTTTGCCATTTAACTATCACCTCAATTTTTATAATTATAGTATTAATTGAACATTATAGCTCTTCTAATACTCTTGTTTCAAGAAATATTTTGTTGTTTATATTACTTTTGGTCTTTTAAGAGGCAAAAACTTAATAAAGAGGGCAGTAAAATGTTATTCATCCCTCCTTAGTTCAGTGGCTAGAACGCTCGACTGTAGAAGTTGTGTGACTCTGTCTAATTGACAAGGAATGAAACACAATCAGTCTTGTAGTCATCGAGAGGTCCCCGGTTCAAATCCGGGAGGGGGGACTCTTTTTTTTTCTATTAATATCATTATGAATAGAAAGCTTTATAAACAAACCATAGCTTTAGCTGAAAATGGCAGGGATTTTCTTAAGATAACATTATCGAATGATTATTTTATAGAATATAGTCTGTTTAAGTTTGACTTAATGCTTTCTAAAAAGGAAGTATAAGTCGGATAAAATCTGCCCTGGTGGTGTAGCTCGGCCTAGCATATTGCCCTGTCGAGGGTAATTCCAAAGAAAGGCAATGACCCGGGTTCAAAAAGATGAGATGTTGAAACTCATGATTGAAAGTCCCGGCCAGGGCGTTTTCCTTTTAAATAAAAGGAATCGTCAAACATAAATGACATCTAATGGGCCGGTAGCTTAGCTTGGTAGAGCGCCTGACTTTTACAGCTTAACGCTGAAGTGATCAGGCGGTCGAGGGTTCAAATGGTTACCGACAATCGGTTACGATCGAAAAGCGGAACTTAGAAAGTCCCTTCCGGCCCGCTCATAATCAAAAAACAAATAAAAATGACTATTGACATTAAAAAACATCAATTGGTTCCTAAGCATAGTCTCTTAGCAGATTCTAAAAAAGAGAAATTAT
>CAZRHO010000114.1:0-2989 GCA_964599955.1 uncultured Methanosarcinales archaeon | reverse complement strand
ATATTGGTAATGATCACTGCGTTCAGTTTAGTGATCTGTTCAATAGTTTTTGCTATTAAATTTGCTATGGGGAAAGCAATATCTGGAGGCGTTACAGGTGGCATTGGTAAAGCAATAAAATACGTAGGTTTGATGTTATGAGTTATGAAATCCCACCACCACTGCAACACAAAGAAAAGATCATTTTTGGATTAACCTTTCAACAACTAGCAGTAGCCACACCATCTTTTTTAGTTTGTGTGTTGCTATTAAAATTTGGTTCATTAACTGTTGCAATTCCTTTAATTTCACTGGTGTTTACTATTGCTGTGTTTATGGTCCTATTTGATGGAGTTAACAAGATTCTACATTTCATAAAACACATTAGGACACAAGAAGTTGATGTTAACAGTTCTTCATTGAAAGAATTAGTTGACATTAAGAAAATTAAAGATGATGTTGTTCAATCAAAACAAAAGTTAGCCATCTTAGAAATAATCCCCTTAAACTTTTTGATTAAAAATGAAGATGAACAAGAATCAATAATTACTGGTTTTCAAAAATTTCTTAACAGCTTAGATTTTCCAATCCAAATCCACATTAGCAGTGATGACATCTCATTAGATGAACATTTTAAATCTTTAGAAAAAAGAACTAAGAAGTTTCCTGAACTCTATGAATCTTATTGTAAGTTTATTAAAAAATCAATTTCTGACAATAATGTTAAGAATAGGAAGTTCTATGTGATTATTACTGAAAAGGATGACATTGAAATCCAAGCTAAAGTTTGTGAAGAGAAGTTACGTTCTTTGGGTCTTCGTGTGATCCGTTTAAATGACGCTAAATTGCTGGGTTTATTTTTTGACTATGTAGCCCATAACAAACAGAAAGTTATTGCAGAAGGCCAAGTTATTGAGAACTATACTCACTTCTTGTTATCACCAGAAAAAATTGTTTTCAGTCATGACCATTTTGTAGTTGATGATTTATATTGTAAAGTTCTTACTGTTACTGGTTACCCACATTCTGTGGAGATGGGTTTCTTGGACAAGATTATTTCATCTGGTGAGAACTATGATATCTCTGTACACATTGAACCGTTTCCAATTGAAGACACATTGATTCAACTTAACAGAGAGTTACAGAAACAACAAGCAGACCTTTACGCAGAGAAAAGTAAAGGGATTTACAATCCGTCACTTGAAATTAAATTCAATTCAACTAAGAAAGTTTTGCAAGATTTACAGAAGGGTAAACAAAAGTTGTTTAACGTAAGTTTGTATGTTCTGTGTAAAGGGAAGAATAAAAAAGAAGCAGAATTGTTATCCAAAAAAATTAAAGCAGATTTGGAAGGGTTAATGATTCAATCAAAGACACCACTTTTCCAAATGCAGACTGCTTATGAGTCTCTGTTACCAGTTGGTAGAGATTCATTAAAAGTTAAAAGGAACATTCATACAAAAGGACTAAGTGCATTCTTTCCTTTCTCTTCACCATTTCTTGATGTTGAAAATGAAGGTATCTTGTTAGGTCTAAATAAGAACGGCATCCCTTACATCAAAGATATTTTTCAATTAACTAATCAGAATGGAATAGTTTTAGCTACATCAGGTGGGGGGAAATCTTACTTCACCAAACTAATGATCTCTCGACAACACATGAATGGTTGTGGGGTGATCATAATTGATCCGCAAGGGGAATATCTAGCGATTACTGAACATTATGGTGGTGAAACAATTACCATCAGTAAAAATTCAGAAACAATGATTAATCCTCTTGATTTAATGGGACATGAATATCTTGAAAAAAGGTTATCTCTGATGGATCTGTTCAAAATTATGTTTGGAGATCTGACAGAAATCCAGAAAGCAATTCTTGATAAAGCAGTAGATTTGACTTATGCTAGAAAAGGCATCAATCGTGACAAATGGAAAGCTGTGAAACCACCTAAGTTACAAGACTTGTATCAGGTTCTGAAAAACTTGGAACGTGAGTGTGCACAGCAAGAGAAAGTCACTTACAGAGCTTTGTTGAATCGTTTAGGGATGTACACAGAGAACGGTGTGTTTAGTTTTTTGAATAAGGATACTAACATTAACTTCAGTAATGATTTTGTCTGTTTCAATATAGGTAATATGCCTAAACAAGTTAAACCTGTTGTGATGTACTTAGTGTTGGATTATGTGTATCAACGGATGAAAAAATCATTGAACCGTAAAATTCTAGTGATTGATGAAGCATGGGCAATGTTACAAACTGCAGAGGATAGTTCTTACATTTTTGAGATTGTTAAAACCTGTCGTAAGTACAACATGGGTTTATTGATGATTACACAAGATGTGGCAGATTTAGTAGCTTCTAAAGCAGGTCACGCTGTGCTTGCCAACACCTCATATACGATGTTGTTAAGACAGAAACCAGCCATCATTAATTCAGTTGCTAAGACCTTTAATCTATCTCAGAATGAGAAAGAGTTTCTGGTTACTGCAACTGCAGGTAATGGGATTTTAATTTTAGAGAATGAACATCAAGAGTTGAAAGTGATATCTTCTGATAAAGAACATGAGTTAGTAACAACTAACCCCGATGAGATGATGGCTAAGGGTGAAAAGAAAAAAGGGAGGGTTAGTGTAAGTGAAGACGTAAGTATTGGCTTAGATATTGAGCAGGATGTTTATGCAGTTGATGGATTAAATATTGAAGAAAGAAACTTCTTAACAAATAATGGGTATGTCATTGGGAATTTTTATGAGTTAGATCAAAAGAGACATGCTAAATATTTTGTAAAGATACGTAAGCCAGAAAGTGCATTACATACGTATTATGTTGATGCTCTGTTTAATGAGGTTAAGTTGTACACTGAAAAGGTTGAGAAACACAGAACAGTAAATGCAGATTTAGTTTTCACTAACAAGGTTGGTGAAGAGATTGCTATAGAAATTGAGACTGGAATCAATGTCAAGTACAAGAAGAAATATCATAATGAAAAATTCTTGCAACGTAAGAAAGA
>CAZRHO010000113.1:2018-3086 GCA_964599955.1 uncultured Methanosarcinales archaeon | reverse complement strand
ATTAAAATATTTTTTTCTTTTAATATATTAAGAATTAATTTTGTTTTAGTTTTAAGAATAAAATCATATGTTTGTAAATTTTTTAGAAAATAATCTAATTTTTTTCTAGTTTTAAATTTTGCAATTACTAAAGCATCAAAATCACCTGTTGTATCGTAGACTGCAAAAATGTTGGGATGCATAGATAACTTTTTTTCCATTTCGGATAATTTCCCTTTTACTGCTTTAATATTAATTATTACTTGCACATCATAACCTATTTTTTCATAATTAATTTCTGTAGTGTAAGATTTGATTATTTTTTCTTGTTGTAATTTTTTAACTTTGTTAATTACAGTGACTACTGAAATTCCTGTTTTCTTAGCAATTTCTCTAAATGATAGACGAGAATTTTCTAATAAAATGTTTAGAATTTTTTTTTCTTTTTTTCCAATTAACATTTGTAAAATTTGTTTGTCTTCTCATCTCTTTTCTTTAACATTTAAATATTTTTTCAATTTATAATTTACATTTGTCTTACTTTTTTTTAAATAACTTAATAAAACAAATAGTCTTTCAAATGATAAAACTTCGAGGTGAATATTGAATGAAAATTAAAGCAGAATATTTATGGATTGATGGACAACAACCAACAGCTGAATTAAGAAATAAAACAAAAATATTAGATGTTACAGAAGGGACAGAAATAAAAAATTATATTGTTCCTGAATGGGGATTTGATGGAAGTAGTACAGAACAAGCTCCAGGAAATGATTCTGATCGTGTTTTAAGACCAATAAGGGTTTATTCTGATCCAATAAGAGGAGAACCACATGTTATTGTTTTGAATGAAGTTTTTCACCCTAATGGTGAACCACATTCTTCTAATACTCGTTTTAATTTACATAAGATGGTTGAAAAACATGTTAATAAGGACTTTTTATTTGGAATTGAACAGGAATATACTTTATTTAAAGATGATAATCCACTAGGTTGGCCAACTGAAAATGAACCAGCACCACAAGGAAGATATTATTGCGCTACTGGAACTGGAAAAGTTGCAGGGAGAGAAATAGTTGAAAAACATTT
>CAZRHO010000113.1:0-2008 GCA_964599955.1 uncultured Methanosarcinales archaeon | reverse complement strand
CCTGTTTACTAGCAGAAATTGGCATTACTGGTATAAATGCGGAGGTAATGTTAGGTCAATGGGAATATCAAATTGGAACTTCTGATCCTTTGAAAGCAGCTGATGATTTATGGGTTGCTCGTTATTTAATGGAAAGGATAGCAGAAGATTATGATGTTGAAGTATCTTTAGCAGCTAAACCTCGAAAAGGTGATTGGAATGGTACTGGCGCTCATACTAATTTTTCAACTATTGAGATGCGTGAAGGAAAAGTAGATTTTGAAAATATGATTGCTAAACTTGGTAGAAAACATGAAGGACATATCGCAGTATATGGAACCGGTATTGAAGATAGATTAACTGGAAAACATGAAACTTGTCGCTATGATCAATTTAAAGGTGGAATTTCAGATCGGGGGGCTTCCATCAGGACTCCTTGGCAGGTTCATAGAGATGGTAAAGGTTATTTAGAAGATCGTCGACCTTGTGCAGATATGGACCCTTATCAAGTTCTAAGTAAGATTATAAAAACAGTTTCTGAAGATTAATTTTTTTATTTTTAATTATTTTTGTTAATGGAAGTTATAATTTTAAAATCATTTTTCATTTGCTCAAAAAGTTCTGGATTCCTTCCAGAATAAAGGTAAGAAGCTGGATGTACTACTGGTACCACTTTAATTTCAGAATTATTAATCATCACTGAAAATATTTTTCCTCTGATGGATTTTATTCCTGTTTTTCCTATAATTCTTTCCGTAGCAAAATTACCAATAGTAACAATAACTTTTGGTTGCATAACTTCAATTAATTTATCTAGACGTTCTCGACAATTAGCTACTTCTTCTTTAGAAGGGTTACGATTTTTATCTGGTCGGCATAAAATGGTGTTGGTTATGAAAATTTCTTCTCGTGATATATCTACTGAATTAAGTAATTGATCAAGGATTTTTCCAGACATTCCACAGAATGGTATGCCTTGTTTATCTTCATTAGCACCTGGTGCTTCACCTATCAACAATACATCTGCTTCATTATTACCAGAACCAAAGACTACTTGTGATCGGGTATTACATAAAGCAGGACACCGATTACATTTCTTGTATTCTTGTTTAAGCTGGTCTAAAGACATTTCTATTTTCACTTTTCTTGTAAAATTATCTTTCTTAATTCTTCATTAATTTTATCTTTATTTGGGGACCTATTTGATTTGATTTCTTTATTTTCTTGTAAAAATTCTTCTATATATTGATCATAAGTTACAATGTTTTTGATGATCTCCTTTTCTTTACCTATCTTTTTTTTCTCTATAGTATCTTTTAATTCATCTATTACTTCTTTTGGAATTATTTTTTTACATTGATCTAAGATCTCTGTAAATTTTATAGGAGGAAGATTACCTGTATTTTCAATGAATTTAGCATTAATTAATCCTCTCATAGAATATAGGTATTTTTTATAAGTTACATGTTGCTTACTCTTTAAGTATTTTTCATAATTTTGTTTACACATAGATTTGTAATGATAAAATAGTGCTTTAGTGTTAAATTGATCAAAAGCAATTTTTTTTAATCTTGCTGGTTTTTCACCATAATACAATATGTCTGATTGTAACCATTCTATAACAGACGGATTTGACTTTGCAAGTAATTTACAATATTTAAAAATATCAAATCCACTAAAATCTAACGTTTTATCTTCATAATCTTCATTTATTACTAATTCTGTAGATAAATTATTTTTTATAGAGAGATATTTTTCTATTTTTTGAACAAATACAAATCTAACATCATAATCGCTATCTTTACTATGCATACGCCATAATCTACTGCCAGATTCTACTGCAAAAAGTATTTTTATATTGTATTCTTTTTCAATCTCTTTACAATAATTAATAATTTTTTCATTCATATTATTTTAATTTATATTATTTTTATATAAATTCTACTGATAATATAATTTAATAGCTATTTTAATTGATTTCTAAAGTAAAATTTATCTTTGGCAACGTAAACTTTATAAAGCAAACACT
>CAZRHO010000112.1:0-3095 GCA_964599955.1 uncultured Methanosarcinales archaeon | reverse complement strand
AGTTTCATTAACTAAGTTTACTTTAGTAGAAGATTTAGTAATGTTAGTAATGGGGATAATGATTCTGATTATTTAAGGTATTAATAAGATTTATATATTGAAAAATTATAATTAAATCTTAATATGTTAAATGACTGGGTAAAAAAAGAGCGTGTAATCTGGCATAGGAGGTTTGGGCCTAGTTTAATTGCGGGTATTGCCGTTGCTTTAATTACTTTATTCTTTGAGATGACTGCCCCAAACATTGTTCTTTTAGCTTCTTTAGGTGCATCTGCCGCTATTTTAACACATAAACAGATTCGTCGATTAAATATATTAAGAACAGTTATTTTTGCTTATTTAATTTCTTTATCAGTTAGTTTATTGATTGGATTTTTAGGAGATTTATTTTCATTACCTTTCTCACTAATTGTTTTATTAACGGTAACTTTTGTAACAATTTCCATATATTTGTTTAATGTATTTCATCCACCCGTAG
Source organism: uncultured Methanosarcinales archaeon (assembly GCA_964599955.1). GTDB lineage: Archaea > Nanobdellota > Nanobdellia > Woesearchaeales > GW2011-AR9 > CAZRHO01. The sequence goes on along the minus strand of CAZRHO010000112.1, from coordinate 2,617 downwards.
TTGCTGCTTCTTTATCATTCATTATGTTTAAAAGTGGTTTATGGGAATTGATTATGATTTTCACTTCCGTGTTAGTTCTTTTAGTTTTAATTAAATTATTAACTTATGCTTTCTATTATGAAGAATTAAAAATTAAAAATTTAATTTATGAATTTAAAAAAAATAAAAAGAGAATTAAAAAATAAATTATTATTTTTTCCCATATATAAAAATTTCAGTCTTAAAGAATTTCTTCTTTTTGGAATATGTCATTTTTAATTTATGTTCTTTGAAAATCTTATTAATCTCTTTTCTACTTTCTACCAATAAAGCATTTGGTGCCATGTTTAAAAAATGATTTTTAATGTAAAAACAAAATTTCCCATTTTTATTCAAGATCGTTTTAACATCTTTAACAAATTGGCTAATGTCTTTAACGTGACCTATGTCATTAAAAGAAATGAAAGCGTCTACCTTTTTTGATTTATTTGGTATTCTTATGGTTCTTATTAAATGGATATCTATTGATTTTACGTTTTTTTGCGTTAATTTCTTTTTGAAAAATTTAATTTCTTCTTTTGATTGATTATAAATGTGAACTTCTTTAAATTTAACTTTATTTTTCAAGATGCCTTGAGTGAATGATGCCATTGGTGAATTAAATACCATGATTTTAGTTTTTTTAGTAAATGGACCAGTTAAAGAAATTATTTTTTTGAAAGTTATTCTTGGTAAAGGAAGTTTATGGAAATGGTGCATTAGTTTAGCTACTAAGTTTCTTCTTAGAGTAACATATTTATTGTCATAAAACAATTCTATTGCAAAATATGCAGGTATTCCGAAAGCAACTAAACCACCTGAAACCCTTAAAAGATCTAAGGCACCGTGAGTTTCTCTAATAAACATAATTAATAAGAAGACCATGAATAATGTTGTTAAAATAGGACCTGACCTTCCAAAAATAACTTTATATGGTCTTTTCAATTCTGGTTTTTTAAATCTAAGAATTACAACACTTAACATAACTGCTGAATATACAACTAGGATTAGAGGAATAAGCAAATGTAATAATGTTTCATATGATCCTGCTCCAACAATTACTAAGGCAGAAACGACTAAAACTTGGAACATTATTGAAATGTAAGGACTTTTATGTTTAGGGTGAATTTTAGCAAATTGAGTGAAAAATAATTTATCTTCTGCAATTGACATTAATAATCTTGGTGCAGTAACAATCCAGCCAGCAGTAGCTCCAATCACCGATATAAAAATTAAAAATGTGAAGATTATTCTTCCAATAGTTCCAAAGTGAGCTTCACCTAAATCTCTTAGTGGTGCGATTGATTCTGCAAATTGTGCCCAAGGGATTGTTCCCATGGCTGTAAAGGCAAGAAAAAAAGAAAGCACAGCAATAATAATCGTACCATAAATTAAAGCTTTAGGCATAATTTTAGTTGGATTTTTAGTTTCTGCTGCTAAAAAGATTGCACTTTCCCAGCCGAAAAATGTTTCAGCGATGAAGAAAATAGCTAAAAGTATGTTCATTGTTGGGAAAACAAAGAAAGGATCAAGGTTTCCAGGATCAAAATTAATAAACCCAGGGGCAATAATTGAAATTACTGCTGTAAGAGTAATCAAGGCAAAAGTAACAAGCATAATTGTTGATGTTTGCATACCTCTATAAGCCACATAACTAAAAATAACAATAAGGAAGATAGCGACGGGAATGTAAGTATAAGCATAACTGATAGGTATTAAATATTGTAATGCTCCTAAAAGAAGCATGGCAATAGTAACACTACCTGCAATTGAAGTAGTCCAACCAATTACAAATGACCAAAATCTCCCATATGTTTGTTTAGCGAATTCATAAACTCCTCCGGCTTTTGGAAACATTGAAACTAATTCTGCAAAACACATGGCAATATAGACTGAAATAAGTGATAAAACTCCCCAAGAAATTAATGATGCTGGTCCTGCATATTTAGCTCCAGCGGAAGTAAGGAACCAGATCCCAGTACCCATGATGGAATTAATAGTGATCAAAAGAATTACTCTGAAACTTAAAGTTTTCTTCATCTCTTTTTCATGCGGTTGTACTTTTCTAATTTTAGCTTTCTTTACATATTTCCTAGTTCTAAGAAACCTGGGAGCTCTTGCTCCAAATCTAATTAATCTTAATAATCTACCATAACGAGCAAACCTAGCCATTCTTGCTACTCTAGCAATTATCCTAACACCCCTGAATGCTTTTATTAAAGCTAAACCTTCAATACCTAAGAATATTAGATTAAATGGAATAGTTGCAATAATATCTAAGAAATGTTTCTTAACGTAAGGGAAAAATTTAGGTGTTTCTTGCCACCTATAATAAAGGTCAATAGCAAAAATAATAATAACATATATATCAAAAATATCAATAAAGATGGCCATTACTTTTCCAACGCCATAAAATAATTCAATAACAGTGATTGTAAGAAGTAAAACTAATGAGGGAGGAATTAACAATTGAATTGTTTTATCTAAATTGTTTTTTACCATTTACTACCTCTTTTTTAAGACCTATATCACTTATAAAATTTTAATGATATAAATATGTTTCTTTTACAATTGGTTTATTTTACCAACCTAAGCTACC
>CAZRHO010000111.1:0-3159 GCA_964599955.1 uncultured Methanosarcinales archaeon | reverse complement strand
GTATCAGTAGGTGCCCATTGCCAAAACTCTTTAAGGTTCACTCTATCTCCTCTTTTTTTATATTAACTAATTTTTATACCTTTTTAAACTTTTTTACCGTGGATAAATATATATTGCCAAAGTAAACCTCTTTTTTTCATTACGTTGACATCAAATCCTGCTTTCTTAAACATTCTTTGTAATCTTTTTTCATCACTTACCCATTCTACGTTTGGTAAGATGTAAAAGAACTTATCATAATCTACAAAAACTACTTCTCCACCTTTCTTAATTTTTTTTGAAAGATGATTCAATACGTTTTGTGGTTTTTGTAAATAAGATAAAACGCCCACTGAAACTAAAACATCAAATTTTGGAAGTTTTACTTCAGTTTTAAAATTATCAAGGTGACGGTGATGAAAAAAATTAATATGTTTATGTCTTTTTAATTGGTTAGATGAAATTTTAACATTATGTTTAATAAAATCAAAAGCATAGACTTTTCCTTTAGGTAAAACTTTTTTTGCTAATTTTCTAGTTAAAGAACCAACTGAACAACCATACTCTAAAACTATTTTATTTTCTAAATTGCCAACTAAAGAAAAAATTTTTCTTTTTAATGATATTGGGAACATGAAATTTTCAAAGAACATTAAGAAGTAAGATAACTTTTCATTAACACCGATAATTGCCGGCGAGTAATGATACATTTCAACTAAAAAGTAAAGAGGGATACCTAAGAATAATAAGGATAAAGCTAGTTTAATTATGTCTATTGAACCTGGAATATGTCCCAACCACACATAAATTAAGAATAACATGAATAATGAGACTAAAATTGGGCCTACTTTTCCAAAAGGTGCTTTGTAATATCTTTTAAAATTTGGTTTTTTATATCTTAAAACTACTAAACTCAATAAAACAAAAGTATAGGCCACTAAAACAATAGGAACTAACAGGTGTAACATTGTGGTGTAGGAACCAGCTCCAACTATAACTAGGATTGCAGTCATAATTGTTTGAAAAGCTATTGCTCGGTGTGGCGTTAAATTTTCAGGATGAATCTTAGAAAATTGTTTTAAAAATAATTTATCTTTAGCCATGGCTAATAATAATCTTGGTGCAGAAACAATCCATCCCGCAACTGATCCAATGATTGCTAAATAAACTAAGATTGTAAAAATATCGCCACCAACAATTCCATAATGTAATATCCCTAAGTCAGAAAGAGGAGTTATTGATTGACCAAAAGTTTGCCAATTTATTACACCTAAAGAAGTTATTACAAAAAATATACAGATTAAAGCAATGATAATTGTACCCCAAATTAAAGCTTTTGGCATTATTTTTTCTCCTTGTTTAGTTTCTTCAGCTAAGAAAGTTGCCGTTTCCCAACCAAAGAAAGTTTCTGCGATAAGAAATATTGTAATAACAATAGATGATGCTGGAAAAACAAAAAATGGGGTGAAATTTTCAATTTGAAACTTGAATAAACCAGGGATAGCTAAACTAAAAATAGTTCCTAACGTAATTATGGCAAAAGTTATCAGCATCACTGCACTAGTTTGCATTCCTTTGTAAGCAATATAATTGAAAGTTAAAATGAAAAATAAAGATACACCTATCTTCATTAAAACTGAACCGGTTGGTAGGAGATATTGAATTGCCCCAACTACGAGCATAGCAATAGTTATATTTCCGGCTAACACTGTCATCCAACCGATAATGAATGAAAAGAATCTCCCATAAGCTTGTTTACAAAATTCATAAATTCCGCCAGATTTTGGAAACATTGAAGATAATTCTGCAAAACACATTGCAATGTAAATTGAAATGAATGATAAAATTAACCAAGAGATTAAAGAAGCTGGTCCTGCTGCTCCCGCACCAACTGCAGGTAAGAAAAAGATACCTGTGCCCATGATGGAATTAATAGTAATTAGAAGAATCGCTGGAAAATTTAGTACTTTTTTTAATTGAGCCATCTAATTATTACCTCTTTTTTTATTACATAGTAATATTTTTCTTTTTATAAAACATACGAAAGCTATTTTCCACTTACAAAAAGCATAAAAATAATGTTGAAATAAATAAATACATTTTTAGGAGGGTAAAAAATGTTTTCAATGTATAATTTATATCAACAACCACAATGGTTGTTAGGTGGATTACTGATTATATCTGTCTGGATGATTGTTTGGAAAGGCTTAGCTTTATGGCATGCTTCTCAAAATAAACAAAAAGGTTGGTTTATAGCAATTCTAGTTTTAAACACATTAGGTTTATTGCCGATAATTTATTTAATTTGGTTCAAACCTGTAAGTAAAGAAGAAGTTAAGAAGATTAATGAGGTTAAAGAATCAACTTCAAAAAAGAAAAAATAAATTTACATTTCTTCAATTTCTATTTTTCCTTTCTTAACCTTAATAGAATATTCTTTATCATCATTAAAACGAGCAATTTTGTTAGCGATTACAGGTAAAATAATTCTATCTCCTCGTAAGCTAATAGAAGATATAATCTCTTGCACATGTTCTTGAGAATTATTATTTGGGTTATTATTATTTATAGAAATTTCTTTCATTACTTCTGCTGCAACTGTCTGTTTATGTTTATTTACAACTTCTTCAGTTTTTCTATATAAAAAACGAGCAATTTGATCAGGTATATCGATAGTGGAAACTTCACTTAAACCTTGTAATCCTGGTGAGATGTTAGCTTCAATAACTACTGGGCCAAGAGGTCCTTCTAAAATATCTACTCCGCAAATTTCTGTACCTAATGCCTTAGCTGTGTTTAAAGCTAATTTGTTTGATTCTGGACTTAAAATCACTGGTTCACCTGTTCCTCCTGCATGAATGTTAGCTCTTTTTTCTTCAGTTTGAGCTTTCCTACGCATTGAAGCTACAACTTTATCACCGACAACTAAAGCTCTTACGTCAGTACCTCCAGTTTCAACATATTCTTGGATAATGAAAGGTTGATTTAATGCTCCAAGTGCGTCAAGTAATGAAGAAGCTGAACTAATAGAATCTGCAAACATTACTCCTTTACCTTGTGTACCTTCTGGGAATTTCATTACAATTGGGAAATTAACTTTTTTCAATAAATCTTTAACTTTTCCCTTTGTTGTTTTTGGTATTTGGTCGTCCTTTTTTTCCAACCTTTCATGTCATGCGT
>CAZRHO010000110.1:0-3199 GCA_964599955.1 uncultured Methanosarcinales archaeon | reverse complement strand
ACTGCTAAATCTGATTATGATGAATGGATGTCTTTCAAAGAAGATTACATCCAGAGGAATAAGAATTAATTTAATTAGCATTTATGATGATTTAGTTTCTGTTGCAGCTTTTGCTTTTTTATATAGCCACCATCTAAAACCAGCTAGGCCACCCATAATAAAACCACTGACTATGACCATGTTTAATGATGAATAGAACCCATAAAATATCATGTTAATTCCAATCATAAAATAGACAAAAGAGGTTATTTTATGATACTTTGGAGAACGGAAGGGTATTTTAAATTTCATTTTTTATTCTCATTCATTTACTTTTAAGAAGAATTGTTTACTTTCGTAAATCATTTCAGGTTCATTAGAATTTATGACAGACATAGTGCATAAGTAACGATTTGGAATTAAACCATTCTCAGTTATTTTGACTTCATAACTCATTGATATATTAGTTGGTATATCTGTAGGAGTTGAATCTACTTCAGGAGGCGGTATGTTCTTTCGATCTTGGCTATTATGGTCAATACAATCAGTGATTACAAATTTAGCTGCAACGGCAGTTGCTTGTCCTTTATTATAAAAACTAATTTCCATAGTTTTTGATTTTGAACTGTCAATTTTAATTTGAGGAGGGATCGTAATTGGATAATAATAAGTTGCTGACTGTTTGAGTTCCATTTCCCATTGAGAAATTATCTTTGTTTCTCCAATTTTTATACCAAAGCAAGAATAATCTTTTTTACTATCAATTTCAATATCTAATTCAGGTGTTCCCTCGATAAAACCTAAACATGTACAACGTGTTTTAGTGAAATCTCCATAACCTTGATCGTAACCACATTCTGATTTTGGCCAAAAAAATAAAACTACTAATAATAATAATACAGACATTCCAATTACAATCTTAACCCATAATTTCATTGTTGTGCCTCTTTTATATTGTCATCTGTTCCTTTCTTTTGAATTTCTACAATTTCTTTCTTTTGAATTAAACTCCAAATAAGATAAGTAACTAGAAACCCTAATAAACCAAAGATAAAGCCTGACAATACAGAACTTGATGATGGAATAAATCGGCAGTCACTAATACAAGCAAGGTCCAACCCGCTAAAGAGTCCATATAAACGAAGTAACAAATACTCTAATAAACGTGAAAATATAATGACCATTGTTATTACAATTGATATTGTAAAACAAATTCTAATCTTTAATTTAGTAAATTTCCAATTCATTAGTACACCATCTTTTTATTTTCTATAATAATTCTGGTAATACTTTTTATGTTTTAAAACTTTCTTCCCGTAATATTTATAATCTCTAAATAATTACCATTATTATTATTATTAAAAGAGGTGTACTAATATGGTTAAAAAATCTAAATCAAATTCTCCACAACATAGTCATTACATTGCAATTGTAGCTATAGTGGCAGTTGTGGCAGTGGTAATTCTAGTAATGAATAGTATGAAAACTTCAATGCCAGTTGAAGATATGGTAATGGAAGAAGTTGATAGTGGGGAATTGATTGTTCAAGAGGTTATGGAAGAGAGTGATGGTGCTCTAGTGGGACAAGCTGGCTCAAGGCTAAGAAGGGGACTTCGTTGTAGGCATGACTCACAATGTCATGATCCATACAACCCTAACATTGATCTTATCTGTAGGCAAAGATATAGAAGTAGTTCGAAAACTTGGATAGGTGGTGTGAATGATAAAGTTTGTCATTGGAGAATTACAGATGGTCCTTGCAAGAGAAATGAAGATTGTAAGACTGGGGTTTGTTTGAAATATGGCAGTGAAGACGATGGAAGGTGTGACATTACTGTAAAAAGGAGTAGAGATGAAAGGGAATGGCCAATAGGGCAAGTGTGTGATATTATTAGTCAACAAAGGAGATATACATTTGATAAAGTAGTGTGGATTCAAAATCACGGTAATAGCATTGGTAAAACAGCAAAAGTGTTCTTTTATGAACCTAATCAAGTTCAACCTGGAGCCACCCATACTTTTACTAGGAGAAGTAAAAATGTTAGAATAAAAGGGCACACTTTTGGTTATAATCCTTGGAGTGATGATGGACATGATTGTGTTGCAAGACCTGCGAAAGCACCAGTTGGAGGTGGTTCATATTTTGTATTTTCCTGTCCAAATAATAGGAGGGCTGATAATTATCTTCTTAATATTCGGAATTGTAAAGAGTGTTTTAACCTTAAAGGGCATCCAAAAGATTGTTTTGCAGGGGGTTTAGAAAAGTAGTTTTTTCTAAAACTCTTTTTATTTTCTATAATACTCTTGGTAATACCTTTTGTGTTTTAAAACTTTCTTCCCGTAAGGTTTAATAAACTTACATTCATTATTCAGGATATGGATGATAAAATTCAAGAAGAAATAAGAGATAGTTCTAATGAAGAAAATAAAAATCCGCTTCTAAAAAGAATCTTCTTAATTTGCATTAGTCTCTTTTTAATTTTGTTAATGACTTCCTACATCTTTGCTTCGTATCCAATTGGTAACATCATCGGCGGGAAGTTAGAATCTTCACCAATTGAAAATGGAATTATTGAATTAGAAGAGTTTCAAATTCTTTTTGATAAAGAAACATTAAACCATTTAAAAAAAATCTATAAAAATGAACAAAAAGTAGAATTTAGTGTTTGTCTTTCTGGAAAAATATTAAACAAAGAAACATATTACATCACAAGTTTATATCAACCTAAAATGTACCAACAAACATTTAATCATGTAAGTTCCGCTCCTTGCCCAAAAGATAGTTTAATCATGTTACATAGCCATCCTTACAAAAGTTGCCTGGCATCACAGACAGATCTTGATACGTTAAGTGAAAGTAAATCTATTAATCAAAACATTATAATGGTTATAATGTGCGAACTTGAAAGATTTTCAGTGTATAATTAATATAGTAACATTTATATTCTCTAAAGAATTGTTAACATTATGAATATTGAAGTAATAATCTGGTATCTAGTCCTTATTGACAGTATTATGGCTAATGTAATTATTTATTGTTCACCAAAAATGCTGAAGTCGTATAACAAGATGAAATATTTTTCTCGATTGTTTCCGGCAACTAAAGGTTGGTGTGCTTATTACTTAATCCTGGTACTTTGGGTAGGTTACTGCCTACATAGGATGGGTAGCTTAGGTTGGTAAAATAAACCAATTGTAAAAGAAACATATTTATATCATT
>CAZRHO010000109.1:0-3226 GCA_964599955.1 uncultured Methanosarcinales archaeon | reverse complement strand
CTTACAAACAAAAGGTGTTGAAGTTGGTTATGATATTACTGTAGGTACAATGTTAAAAGTAGATGATAAAAAGTTCGCTGAACAAACTGCTAAATCTGATTATGATGAATGGATGTCTTTCAAAGAAGATTACATCCAGAAGAATAAGAATTAATTATATGTTTAAAACTACTTAAGTTCTATTTTTAATAGATTCAGCAATCATGTCAGATATATTAAATTCATCCTTATATAATTCCTGTATACCGCCATATTGCACAATACCATTAACTTCTAATAATAAAGAGACATCATTTCTTTTTTTAATTTCTCTAGGAAGATATAAAGCTCCAGAGTCATCTTTATAATAATCTAAGTTGGTTCTAATAAAATCATAACCTGCTAAAAATAAACCTAATTCTTGCGAAATTCTTGAAGAAAATTCCTTCTCTTGATCAGTAGATTGAGTTTTAATTGCTCCTCCCTTAACTGCTTTATTTTTACTTAAACTTAAATTATTAATTGGCGATTCAGCTACTCTTCTCATCGAGATATAATTCTCATCAAAACTAACCACACGAATACTTTCGCTTTCCTTAACTGTTTTAAATTCGTGGTTAGATTTGATGTATGGCTGACCAATCAATTTGTAATCTGCCAAATTGTTAGAAAATAATTCTTTCAAATCATTCTTACTTAAAGATTCATTAACATATTCTTGTTCTAACCCATCCACACAACTGATGTCGCATAAATATAATGAACCTTGTTTTTTAGCACGAATAATACCCTTTCCCATTCCACCAAAACGATCTTTTATAATTACACCGTTTGAAAATCTGTCTGAAGTCTCATTAATCCAATCAATTACCCAAGATGATTCGTTATGTAACTCATAAGTTTTAATATGAGGTACTTTTAACTTTCTTAGAACCTCGTCCATTTTTAATTTATCACGTACTTGAATTAAACCATCTACCGAATTTAAGAATGTGTTCTTTTGTTCATATTTTCTTAATTTTTTAACAACATTAGGTTCATTTTTTGAATCATAAGTTTTCATATAACTATAAAATAAATTACGAATAAAAAACAATTCATTTTCAGCTTTACCGTTATTATTAGGCGTCCAAACATTTACATCAACATCTTTCCTTTCTAAAGCTTCACGTAAATCCTGCTCCTGACAATTGTTCTTAGTTTTACTTCCCCAAATTATACAACTTCCCATTTGTTCACCGTATATTTTTCCAATTCCTTATGATTTAATTTTAATCCAAGACCAGGCTTAATAGGACGTGTAGCCGTCATGCCATGAGAATATTCTAAAACAGGAGTAGTTATTGATTTTTCAATAGCAAAAGTTTTACTGCGAGGTTTACCCGAACTATAATATTGAACATTTTCAGAATTTGCAAATTCAAAATGACGCATTGTAGCTGCAAAAATGTCAGTTGCCGCAGTTCCACCACAATAAACACCAACTTCTTTACTTGCAGCCATTTTAGCAAGTTCCATGGTTTCCATAATACTACCTATTTTTAATGGTTTTATATTAACTGCATCTGCACATTGTAAACCTAAAACTTTTTCTAAATCTTGCCTAGTTTGAACTGATTCATCCATCATAACTAAAATAGGTGTCATCCACCTTAACTGTTCATGAGAAGCATAATCTTCACTAGGAAAAGGTTGTTCAAACATCATTATATCTAACTTTTCAAAATCTTTTAAGTAACCTTTTAAATCATCTAAATTCCAACTTTGATTTGGATCTAACCAAAGATCAGTCTTAAATCCTATTGATTTTCTAATGTTATAAACACGCTCACATTCCTTATCTAAATTAGGTCCAACTTTTAAACGGATAATCTTAGCATCATTTTGAGCTAAAGATCTTGCTTTTTTTATTAATTTAGATCCATCGACATTAATACTAATCAAACCGGCATAATCGATCTCTTCTTTATCATTTTCATTAAGATAATCACAAATAGGTAAACCTTCTTGTTGACTAAATATATCAAGAAGTGCAGATTCATAAGCAAATTTACCTGAAGGGCCAGAATTTGCTTTCCGTACATATTCTAATGGATCATCTGAAAATTTAACAACCTGTGTTAAATATCTAAGATCACGCCTTGTAGAAATCACCGTTTCCCCATTGATATGTGATCGAGGAGTTGCTTCACCTAAACCAACATATCCTTCTGAATTTAATTCTAAAATGATACTATTTACATGAGTTTGAGTGGCCCTACTAGTAACAAATGGAGATTTCCTAGGTATATTAACTTCATATAAAGTTACTTGGTCTAGTTTCATTGAAAAAAAAAAAGATATATAATGCATATATAAATATGTCGCTTCAGAAAAGATACTGTAAATTAATAATCTTAGCATTTTTGTAATCATCAAAAAAAATTATATTTTTACAATTTCTAAAAAAATTAAACCCTGCTCCTTCATTCTCCTTAATCATCATTTGATCTACTTCTAAAGCATTAAAACCGCTACCTTTTTGTTCAATGCTAATAATAAAACCTTGTTCACCCAAAAACAAATCAAATTTATAAGGAGCCTTAAATTTAGAATAATTTAAACTGTTTGAACCAACTTCATTAATAAAATAAGATACTTCATCATCTTCATTATGATTTAACCAATTGTATAAATCAAATTTATTTTTTAATAAACCACTATAATTATTATTCAAAAGATCAATGATGGACCATTTAGCATCGCCATATTTAGAAATCAAATCATGAGAATGATCAACCCTAAAATTATCCTTATGAATAATAAACTGGTGAGAAATATTTGAATACTTTATTCGTTTTAAAGCTTCTTGAAAGTCCATATTATAAATAATTACCATCTGAAAGAAGAGCACATTTCAGAGAATTTAAAATTTGCTATGAAATATTTAAAAATAAACCTAGAATAACTATTAAAATGAATTTCAAAGTAATATCTTTTTATAGATACACAGAAATTGAACAACCAGAAATATTAATTAATTTAGTTAGATCTAAGTGTAAAGAATCAAAGATTTTAGGAAGAATTTTAATTGGTAAAGAAGGAATTAACGGAGCCATCTCCGGAACTAACGATTCAATTGAAAAATTCAAACTATTTATTAAAAAAAAATTTCTAAATTTAACTTTTCGTGAACAAGATACAAAAAAAAATACTTACCACAAATTAGTTGTTCGTTACAGAGAAGAAATCTGTTCTTTTGGTAAAG
>CAZRHO010000108.1:0-3357 GCA_964599955.1 uncultured Methanosarcinales archaeon | reverse complement strand
TCTAAAGCGGTTGCGGAACATACAATAACTTTAATGTTTGCCATTACCAAAAGGATTGTGGAAGCAGATAGGTTTGTTAGAAAAGGAAAATATCGTGGTTGGTCTCCAACCTTAATGATGGATTTAGAGTTATCTGGAAAAACACTTGGGATAATTGGTTTAGGTAGAATTGGTTCAGAAGTTGCTGAGCGGGCAGCTCATGGTATGGGGATGAAAGTTTTGTATCAAGATATAGTTAGAAATAAGGATTTTGAGAAAAAGTATAAAGCTAAATATGTCTCTTTGGAGAATTTACTTAAAAAATCAGATGTTGTAACATTACATGTTCCATTATTGAAATCAACTCATCATTTAATTGGTAAAAAAGAATTAAAGATGATGAAAAATAAATCTTATTTGATTAACACTTCTCGTGGGCCAGTTATTGATGAGAAGGAATTAGTTAAATTTCTTAAAAATAAAAAATTAGCAGGGGCAGCATTAGATGTTCTTGAATTTGAACCAAAATTATCTCCTGGGTTGGCAGAATTAAATAATGTAATTTTAACTCCTCATATTGCTTCAGCCACCATTGAAGCAAGAGAAGAAATGGCAGTTTTAGCTGCAAAGAACATCATTGCAGCTTTGAAAGGTAAAAAAATTCCTAACAAGGCAAATTGATTGTTTGTTTCTAAATTAAATATACCAACTAGCTACAATTAATATGGAATAAATCATAAAACCAAGCGTGAAGTAACCAATCTTTCCTTTTCTACCAAAGGGGATATGGTGTCTAATAACAGTAAACAATAACATTCCAATCACAAGACCGACTAATGAAAATTCTAACCAGAGAGCTAGGTCAAAGATTATTGCGGTTGTAACCCCTAATAAAGTCGAGAAGGAAATAATAATTGCTCGATCTGCAGAAAAATGAGACGGCAAAGTTGTTACTAAAGTAAAAGTAATCATTGGAAGGAAATATAATAAGGCTTGAATAACACTTTGGTTAACAAAGGCCACTAAAACCATTCCAATAATAAAATGATAGATGAATGAAGAAACATTTTCTTCTAAAGAAAGCATTCGAATTAATTCGTGTTTATGGTTATGTTTGTAAATTTCTTTTTCAATTAAATGGTGGGTAATAAAACCAAATAGTACAGAAACAAAAATTAATTTGTTAATAGAAAGAGCAACTTCTGTAAACACAGGAAATAATTCTAGAAGAACATAAGTAATAGAAACACCGGCAGAAAAGGAGATTATTTTAGGTACATTTTCTCGATGTTTCATTTCGTATCTGTTACTAAAATAATGAGTTAAACCCACAATTATTGCTAATGCTATAACTAAAAACTCTTTTTGCATAATTAGAAGTAAATTTTTATTGTTTAAGAATGTTTTCTTTCATAAAAAAAATATAATAAAAAAAAGAAAAAAATTTTAATCTTTTTTACCTAAGATTCTAAACATAGTTGTACTACAGTCAGGACATTTACCTTTCATAGCTCTTCTTTCTACGCCGCCTTTTCCTTTCATAGCAACTTCGTTAGCTTCAGTCATCTCTCTTTTTGCTTTACATTTAACACAGTATCCTTCTACCATTATAATGCACCTCGAATAATTTTATTAGGAACGTTTGAAGTTAATCTTACGTTCTTATATCTATAATTAGATTTTGTTCTATTAAAAAGCTTTCGTAATTTTAGCTTTAAATTAGCTCATTTTATGCCTATCTCGATGGAATGTTTCTCACTAGTTAATGATGTTTTTCCAGAAAATTTAATCGATTTCACATTGAGAACTGCTTGTAAATCTTCTTCAATTTGTTTAATTTTATTTGCAAATTCTTTATCTTCGTTATTTATTAGAATTAATTCTTCAATTTCTTCTTTCAATGATAATTGTTTTTCAGATTTGTATTTCCTTACTGTTGCAATGATATCGATTCCTAAATCTGCAATTTCTTCTGCCTCTATATTAATTTGTTTTTTGTTAACAGTCGGCCAAGAACTCAAATGAATACTTTTTGTATTTTCATTTTCTTTAAAGAATAATAAGTAAATTTCTTCAGTAATGAATGGTAAGAATGGTGCAAATAGTTTGTTTATTGTTAGTAATGTATGATATAATGCGTATTGTGAGCTTTTCCTTTTTTTAATTCCATTATTTCTTTGATCGGGGTTATATAATCTGTCTTTAACAATTTCTAAATAATTGTCACAGAGAATTTGCCAGAAAAATTTATCCACTTCTGCTTTCACTTTAAAGAAATCATAATTCTCAAAATGCTTTGTACAATTCTCAATTAATTGTTGCAATTTACTTAATAACCATTGGTCGAATGTTTCGGTAACTTTTATTTTTTCAGAAATATTGAAATCTTCTAAATGCATCATAGAAAACTTAGCGGCGTTCCATAATTTAGTAACTGTTTTCTTTCCTGTCAATAGATCTTTCTCTTGAAAAGGATAATCTTCCCCTAAAGTAGATCCCGCAGACATGTATCGTAAAGCGTCAGCTGAATATTTTTTAATCATTTCTTGTGGTTCAATGATGTTATTTTTAGATTTAGACATTTTCTTGCCTTTAGGATCTAACATCCATCCGTTAATGAAACAATGTTTCCATGGTTTCATTTGATAATGTAATTGACTTTTTACTACAGTGTTAATATCATGTCCTTGTGGTCTAAGATCCATGGGGTTTTTAGTTAATTTTTTGTAAACTGGTTTATCCCTGAATAATTCTTTAACAATAGTTGGTGTTAATGATGAAGTTGCCCAAGTATTAATAATATCTGATTCCCCTCTTAATTTTTTACTTTGACAATTTGGACAAGATTTAACTGGTGCTTTATCTTGTAATGGATCTACTGGTAAATCTTCCTCTTTAGCAAAAATAGGTTCATCACAATCTTCACAATACCAAACTGGAAAAGGTATTCCAAAATAAATTTGTCGAGAGATGCACCAATCCCAACTTAAACCTTTGGCCCAATTGTCATAACGATTTTTCATATGTTGTGGATGCCAATCTAATTCTTTGCCCCATTTTAGCATATCTTTCTTTAAATCAAGATATTTAATGAACCATTGTTTAGAATGAACATATTCAATTTCTGTTCCACATCTTTCATGTACGTTAACTGCATGTCTGATTGATTTTTGATTAGTTAATAGTTTGTTAGTTTTAAGATCATCAATTATTTCCTTCCTAGCATCTTTAATCCTTAGATTTTCATATTTTCCTGCAAGAGAAGACATTTTACCCCATTTGGTAATAGCTGTTTTAATTGGCAGGTCGTGTTCCTTTTGCCATTCAACATCATTTTTATCCCCAAATGTACAACACATAACTATTCCTGTTCCTTTT
>CAZRHO010000107.1:0-3424 GCA_964599955.1 uncultured Methanosarcinales archaeon | reverse complement strand
ATTAAAAAATGACAACAAAAGACATAGATTATTTAGTTAAAAAAGGATGGAGTATTCACGATACTTCCAAAAATAGAGTTAAGAGATCTATAACACCTCACGCATTAAATTATATTAAAGAAAACTTACCTTCCAGAGACGGAGTTATTTTGGATGTTGGTTGCTCATTAGGACATACAACTAGAGAATTAGCTGGAATTTTTCAAGATCATTTAGTTTTTGGTCTTGACATTTCAGAGGAAATTATTTCGAAGGCAACAGAAATTGAAGAAAACGAAAAATATGATAATTTAGTATTCATCCAATCTGATGGCAAGGAGTTACGTTTTATAGATAACTCAATTGATGCTATATTCGCTCTTAACAGTATCACATATTTAGATCTAATTTCTGATTATAGGAATAATGTAGTAAATAATTTTGTTAATGAGAGCAGTAGAGTCCTTAACGAGAATGGAGCTTTAATTGCTTCATTAAATTCAGCCATGCTAATGGGGTATAAAGGAGAGGAATTAGCTAAAAAATTCTTTCAAGAAACATATAAGTTTGATCCAAAAGAATTAGCTACTTTTTCTAACAGCTATAAAAGAAATGATTCTGATGAAAGTTCACAACTCTTTGTTTCTTATATCAGAGAATTGTTACTTCCTCAAGCAAGAGAATTAAGAACGCCATTTACTAAAAAGAAAGGAAAAACATTAACACAAACAGATTACTTTCGTAATTGGTTACCTTTCTTCAACCAAGATTATTTAATAAGAGAATCCACTACCATTAATGAGAAAGAATTAAAAGATTCTGAAAGAAACAATTTTAATCAGTTTGGCCAATATAGTAAAAGATATCCTTTCTCTGTAAGAAATTTAAAAGAAAGAAAAAGAATAAAAATAAAAACAAGTTCAGCTAAAAAATAAAAAAATTTACTCCTCTTCTATATCCTCCGCTCTTTCACGTACTGTCTCTTGAGGAACATTTAATTCTCCACCACTTCCTGTTTCAATAAAATGATGCAATTTATCTAAAATGTAAGAACAAGTTAGTTTGATTCCGTGATCGCCAGAAACTAATCTTCTCATTTCATCAACATGCTCTTCCCAATTATCTTGCCCTAGTAAATCTTGAAAATGTTCTGAAGAAGTAAGAGTAACTCCACTAGAAGCCCAAAGGTTATCAAATAACTTATAAACGTCTCCACTTTCGCCTCTCCTTAACCTTCTTAAATTTCTAGACCCCACAACTAATTTTCTATGAAGATTATTAGAAATTTGAGCTAACTGTTCATGGCTCCTTCTTCTACTTTTTAAAGCCCCATTTAAATCTTCACATAATTCAATTGCTTCAACCATATTTGATTCAGGATGCCTTATCCTATCTCTTCTTCTCTCTTCTTCACGTTTGGTTTTTCTTTCTTTCGCAGCTTCTTGATGACGTCCAACTTCTTCTTCAACTTTTTGCTCTTTTCTCTGTTTTCTTTCATCTCCACTTTCATTCCAATTCGCAACAGGGCCACGAAGAGCACCAACCACCATTGCTAAAATAGTTATTAAGAAACCCCAACCAATTAAATTTTCCATTGAAAGTAGAAATCCAGCAAAAGTTACACCCACCGCTGCAGCAATTGCCATTGCATTCATTGTTTGTCCACTGAATGTATCTGAATCATGTATAAATTTGAAAGTTATATAGGCCACAATTCCAGAGATAGCTACGCCTGCCCAAACACCAAAAGGAGAAACTAAACCAATTAAGCGATCAGCCGTACTAATTCCTGTTTTAGTATCTAATACAAATAAAGCAATTGTTGCTAAAGCTGCCGCCGCAATACCGAATACTTTTCCTTGCTTATTTAATTCCCCTGATCTTCCAAACAAAGGTATTACTCTTAATCCTTCAATAAAAACTGCCAATAATAAAATGAAATATAAGAAAAATGAGATGAAATAAGCATCATCCATACTTGCCGTTCCAGTTACCACGCCATGAAAAAAATCATAAATACCTGAAAAAAAATCAGAAGGAGTTCCAACTCCAACCGCCAAGACATTAAATGACAATAAGGTTAAAACAAAAATGCTCAAAACAACTAATTTTTTATTTCTCATTTTTATTCTTCCTCGATTTGATCTGCTTTCTCAATGACTTTTGCCATCTTCTCTAATTCCCTTATCTTTTGAATAAAAGCAGTATCCCATTCTAATGCTTTATCTACTGCTTCTTTCATTTTATTAAGTGGAGCTGTATATAACCCGCTATTTTCTACTGGTTTTCCTGATTTCTTGAAATTTCCTTCTTCATTTATTGTATTAAGTATCTTTTCCGCTGCAGAAGGAAAGTCACTTTCTAATACTTTTAATAAATTTTGAAAATACATTTTAATCTCTCTATTCAAAGCCCTAGCTTCTTTATTTTTTGAAGTATCTTCTAATTTTTTGAAATTTTTAAAAGATCTTTTCCAATACTGATTTAACCTCTTTAAGATTCTCTTAAATGAATTTTGTTTCTTAGCTGCTTGATAAACTTTCTTAGGATCTCCGCTGTCTAATAATTCTTTAGTTGCTTTTAGTAACTGATACTCTCTTAAAGCCCATTTTTCTTCAGTTTCTGTTGCTTTTTCAGCTTTCTTTACTGTTTTTGTTTCTTTCTTTTTAGCTTTTTTTTGTTTTTTCTTTTGTTTACTTGGACTAATATCAGAAGAGGTTGATGTAGTGCTTGATCGATCAGAAGGACTACTATAACTTGATGAACCCTTATCTCTGTTACTAAAAGCCCCAATTACACTTGGTATGATTCCTGCAAGGAATACAATTAATAATAACAAATATGACCACCCAAGTAAAGTATCCATAGATAATATATAACCTGCAACAGATAAGCCAATAGCTCCAGCAAAGGCCATCGCTGTAACTGTTTTTTCTTTAAAGAAATCCATATTACTTAATGTATGAAAAGCCATCCAAGCTAAAAGTCCGGCAATTGCAAACCCACCATAAACTCCAAATGGTGCCAATAATCCAACTAACAAATCTTGTGCAGATTTACCACTAGCTTGCTCAGCAACAAAGATCCCAATTGTAGCCAAACCAGCCGCCGCACCTGCAAACCATTTTCCAGGACCATTAATTTCCCCAGCCCTACCGAAAAGAGGTAGCATCCTAACCCCTTCAAAGAAAATCACCATTAAAACAATAAAATATAACAAAACCGTAAGAAGATAAAGATTATCGGAATTTGTTGATCCAGTAAATAATCCAGTAAAAAAATCACCTAAGCCACTGAATGCATCAGAAGGACTTGGAACTGCTGCTAAAGCATTAAAAGATAAAATAATTAATACAAATAAACTAATGAATAAAATTTTCTTTCTCATTTAACATCACCTTTTTTAATTGATAAGTATAAAACATATAATTAACCTATTTAAATC
>CAZRHO010000106.1:0-3433 GCA_964599955.1 uncultured Methanosarcinales archaeon | reverse complement strand
TTTTTTTCATAGTTGGCGTAATAGGATCAGGGATCCAGCTAAATATATGAATGATGTAGCTACAATATTGGCCAGGAAAACTACTGCGGCTAAAGAAAAAATTCAAGAGAAAACTCAAGATGTTGTAGATAAAGCTAAAGAAAAGACTAAAGAATTTAAAGAAAAAGTTGAAAAGAAGATTAAAGAAAGTAAGTGAATTTTATCAGCTCATTTAATCTTATTATTTCTGTTTTAATGTTTTTTTTTAATTTGTATCATTTGATGTTGCGTTAAATGCACTTTTTTATCGTCTGATAAGTAGCATGTGTTTTCAATAAAAACAAGCAAATTATATTCTGCTCTATAGAAATGTTTAAATACCAGAACAAGTTTACTAAATACTGGTTTGGTTAATTAAAACAGGTTTGGTACCCTGTTGCTATTAAAAATTGGTTTTGGTTTGTACGTTGGTTCTCTTTACTTCAGATGAAGTAATCACGTTTTGTTTAAATTTGGTTTGATTGGTTTGAAGCAGTTGGTTGCCACTTCTAAGAAATAGAATGTTCAGCGAATATATAACTTTTTACATTATGTAAACTGTATTTCGCAGAGGTTGTATTTCAAAAAAAATAAATAAAAAAATGGGAACTCCTTTGAGGGTGAAAAAATTTGAGGTGGTGTAAAAATGGATTTTATTGTGGAAAAAGCAATGGAAAGCATGCCAAATAATGAATTAGGTAATTTTGAGCATGTAAGTCAAGCAAATATAAAGGTTATTGGTACAGGTGGTGCTGGTAACAATATGGTAGGTTGGTTATATAAGAAAGGAATTAAGGGAGCAGAAATTATTGCTACAAATACTGATACTCAACATCTTAACATTACAGGTGCTGATAGAAAATTCTTAATGGGTAAAGATTGTACCAGAGGTTTAGGTTGCGGTGGATATCCAAGTAAGGGTGCTGAAGCAGCACAAGAATCATTAAATGAAATTAAAGATGCTTTAAGAGATTCCGATATGGTTTTCGTTTGCGCTGGTATGGGTGGTGGAACTGGAACTGGATCTGCACCGGTAGTAGCTCAAGTGGCTAAGGATACTGGAGCAATTGTTATTGGAACTGTAACTATGCCTTTCAACATTGAAAGAGCAAGATGCGATAAAGCAGAATTTGGTTTACAACAATTAAGACAAGTTTCTGACACTGTAATTGTAATTGATAACAATAGATTAGTTCAAATTGCAGGTAATTTACCGATTCAGCAAGCTTTTGCTGTAGCTAACGAATTAGTGGCAACGATGATTAAAGGAATCGTAGAAACTATCGCTGTACCAAGTTTAGTTAACTTAGATTATGCAGATGTAAAAGCAATTATGTCCAACGGTGGTGTAGCTGCAATTGGTGTAGGATCTTCAGATACAAATAATAGAGTTGATGAAGCAGTTAAAGGAGCTTTAAGTAATCCTTTATTAGATATTAACTATGAAGGTGCAACTGGAGCTTTAATCCATATCACTGGTGGACCTGACATGACTTTAGATGAAGTTAGCCGAATAGGTGAATTAGTAACTGAATCATTAGATGATGATGCTAATGTAATCTGGGGAGCTAGAGTAGCTGATGAGATGAAAGGTAAGATGACTGTAATGACAATCATTACTGGAGTAAATTCACCTTGGATCTTAGGTAAAGTAGATCAGAAGAGATCTCAAGAAAGGGCTCATAGTTTAAGTCAAGAACTAGGGATTGAGTTAGTATAAATGAATTAATAGGTTCTTTTGAACCTTATTTTTTATTTTATTAAATTTTTTAAGCAACTCTGTAAGAAGATCTTGCCTTGTTGATGTTCTCTTACACCACCCCCCCCCGTAAGTTATCTTCAGGCAAGATCTTCTTTTTTTTTTAATTTTTTTTCTATTCATAAACATTTATAAACAATTATTTTATACTAAAGATCATGTCTAAGAAAGGAAGTAAAGGAATTACTGTAAAGAAAGCAGATGATTTTAGTGAATGGTATACTCAAGTTATTACTAAAGCTGATTTAGCTGATTATTCTGCAGTTTCTGGTTGCATTGTTTATAAACCTGGATCATATTCTATTTGGGAAGGTATTAAGACTATAACCGATGCCAAATTTAAAGAGATTGGCATAAAAAATTGTTATTTTCCACTTTTTATA
Organism: uncultured Methanosarcinales archaeon; assembly: GCA_964599955.1. Lineage (GTDB taxonomy): Archaea > Nanobdellota > Nanobdellia > Woesearchaeales > GW2011-AR9 > CAZRHO01. The sequence continues at coordinate 1,273 of CAZRHO010000106.1, read as the reverse complement.
CCGGAATCATTGTTACAAAAGGAAGAAGATCACATTGAACATTTTTCTCCTGAAGTAGCTTGGGTAACTCATGGTGGTGATACTAAATTAGGTGAAAGGTTAGCTGTTAGGCCAACTTCTGAGACGATTATGTATGAATCTTACTCAAAATGGATTAGGTCTCATAACGATTTACCTTTAAGATTAAATCAATGGAATAATGTAGTGAGATGGGAATTTAAACATCCAACGCCTTTCCTTAGAGGGAGAGAGTTTTTATGGAATGAGGGACATACTTGTTTTGCAACACAGAAAGAAGCTGAAGAAGAAGGAAAAGATATTATTGCTATTTATCAAGATTTATGTGAAAATTATTTAGCTCTTCCTGCTTTAATTGGAAGAAAATCTGAGAAAGAAAAGTTTGCAGGGGCAATTTATACTATTTCAATGGAATTTTTAATGCCAAATGGAAAAGCTATCCAAGGTCCAGATTTCCATCATGATGGACAAAATTTTGCAAAAGTTTTCAATATTACTTTCCAAGATAAAAAAGATCAGAAACAACATATCTGGCAAAATACTTTTGCCATTTCAACTAGGATGTTAGGTGTATTGTTTGCTATGCATGGAGATGATAATGGTTTAGTTTTACCTCCAAAGTTAGCACCAGTACAAGCGGTTATTGTCCCTATCTTATTTGATGATTCTAAAGCAAGAGTTTTGAAACAGACTGAAATTATTAAAAATAAATTAGAAAAAGAAGGAATTTCTGTAGTGGTTGATGATAGAACTAATTATTCGCCAGGTTGGAAATTTAATGAATGGGAAGTTAAAGGAATTCCAGTAAGGATAGAATTAGGACCAAGAGATTTAGAGAATAAACAAGCAATGGTTGCTCGTAGAGATACAGGAGAAAAGCAAGCTTTATCTATTTCAGCTTTAGACACGAAAGTTAGTTTAATTTTAGATCAAATTCAAGATAATTTGTTTAAGAAAGCTAAGAAATTTTTAAAATCAAACATTTCTGTTGTTAAGACGGCAAAAGAAGCGGAAAAAGAATTTAAAAATAACAAAATCATTTTTGCTCCTTGGTGTGCAATAACTGCCTGTGAAGAAAAATTTAAAGAAAAGACAGGCGCTAAAACTCTTAACACGCCTTTAAGGAAAACTAAAGTTGCTGATGGTGAGAAATGTTTCGTTTGTAAAAAGAAAGCTAAAACTTGGTTCTATTTTGGAAAAAGTTATTGAATTAGAAACTTACTTAATATTTATGGAGAATATCTATTGAGAAGCC
>CAZRHO010000105.1:0-3493 GCA_964599955.1 uncultured Methanosarcinales archaeon | reverse complement strand
CTGAATTACCTGCCATTTGTAGAACTAATGCTAAATAATTAGCTTCATCAATTCCTTGAAATCGATCGCCTGTTATATCCCCATTTAAAACTAATTTATCGGCTCCTTCATTCTTTAAAACATCTACTGCCAAATTAAACAATCGTGGATCAGCACTATGTACATCAGATATAATCCCATATTTAGTTGTCATAATTAGTTTATAGAATAAGAGTATATAAACTTTTTGTTTTTAGTAACTGGCCAGTGGTGAAAAAAAAGGAAAAGAAAATATTAAAAAGTTAGCGATGTAATAAGACTTCTACATCACTACCAAATATTCTCTTTAAATCTTCAAAGATAGGTTCCTTAATGAAAACACGTTTAGGAAATTTCATTGCAGCTAATTCTTTTTCAAATTCTTCTAAATTACTAGTTTCTAAAGTTCCTAAACTACCATCTGGGTTAACTTGAGCTCTCTCAATGACTTGTTCTTTAGCATCTAAGTCATAAATAATAAAGGCAACCTTATCCATTAAAATAATTTCACCAAATTTCTCGCCATGCTTGACCCTTATTTTAGCACGTTCCATTTCTTTACCGCGTTTACGTTGCATATGTTCAATTAAGAATCTAATTAAACCAGCACTTCCTTTACGTGCCTTTTCTATATCACTCTTAGTTAACTTTTTCTTATCATGCTTATTTTTAGCATCAACTATTTCATTTAAATCACGTAAGTAACGAGCAGGAACCTTACCAGTACTTATCAGTTCATCTTCAAATAATTTAATCAATTCAGCATCTTGTGCTTTTTCAATTCCTTCTAATTTCAAGACATCCCTGATGATAGTAACTATCTCATCATAAAGGTGTAAAATACTTTTTTCATTATGCATAGATTCAATTTCATTGAACAAAGATTTAATTCTCTTCAAATATTTTTCAGCATTGTTAATGTATTTGTCTAATTCTGTCCCAGTTAACTCTTTAATTTCTCCATGTTCAATTTTCTTTCTTAAATCTACGTTATCTCTCAAAAATTTTACAAATTCTGGTTTTAACATTTTCTCTTTTTTAACAAAGATATCTTCCATTACTTCAGGGGGTTCTCTTGGAGTTGGTGGTGGTAAACCATAAAGCATGATTGCCGCCTGACTTGGAGTTAAGATGGAATAATAAGTATCTTCCATTCCAATGTCTTTTAATTTCTGTTTAACTCTCTTAATACTTTGCTCACCAGTACTCATAAAAATATCAATTGCTTCTCGACTAGGCTTAATCCTCCCCATTCTTAACAATTGTTTCCAAGGCATAAAGATTCCTCGATCATAGAAAGGCACACCATCCCTCAGTAAAGTAAAAATGATCGGATTAGCTTCTTTTAAACTATCCCAAAAGTCAGTTAAGATGTAAACTTGAATGTTTAATTTATTCTTAATTCCAGTTAATTCACCAGCTTCTGCGCCCATACCAATAATAATTGCTCTTAATTTATCTTTAAGTTCAGCACGGCTCATTTTTTTAACATCAGTATCATCAATAACTATCCAAACATCAATGTCGGATGTATGTGTAGCTCTTCCCTGAGTTAAAGATCCTGCTAATACGTAACTTAAAATATACTTCTCAAACTTTTTTATCACCATCGATTTATGAATCTCAGAAATTTTAATTGCTGCTAACATACCTGTATCGTGAATTGCCGCACCCATAGAGATTAAACGATTTAAATCATATTTTCCATCGTAACTATTTTGCCATAAATCCGTTAACAAAATACTTTGTGAGACAATATCCTTATCAATACTTTCAGCTATATCTTTAATGATAGTAGAAAATTTTTGATGTAACTCATCCTTAGACATCTTTTTAGAGGTTGTATCATCAACAACAACCATCAAGCGAATCTTATCTTCTTTTTTATCTGTCTTCTTATCCTTATTAGAATCTTTTTGTTCTTGAGGTTTCTCAGGAGGAAGTAAAGTTATTCCAACAATATAATCACCGAATTTATCTAAAACTTGATCTTTAAATGAATCTAATTTTTTCTTTAATAATTTTAATTTTTTTTCTAATTCTGGAGGTAATTTCTGTGTTGAAGATACCTCTTTTTTACCTATTTTTTTAATAGATTTTGGTTTAATTGTTTTTGTTGATTTCTTTGCCATTTTATTATAATAAATCCTCCTTTGTTAGTAAAATCCCTATGTGACATTTTAATTAGTTAATTTAGTATATACTCTCTATACTTATATTTCTTTCTTTCAGAGATGTGACTTTTTAGTCACAGTGAAGAAAAACAAGGAAAAGTTTATAAATAACAACTGTCCAGTGGTAAAATATGGTTGATTATAGACAATTTAATGAAAAATTAGTAAATTTATCAAAAAAAGAAAACTTCGATCACGGTTCCTTAGCAGGAAGTATGTTAGAACAATTTCTTGATTCAGCAAGATACCAAGATAATGACGAAGTAATTAGGTATAAAACCGATTTTGATGAAGAAACTGAACAATTAGCTCAGGATTTATTTTCCAAGGTTCTCTATCATATCAATCAAAGACATTTTAATTTGAATCCTGAACTAACAAATCAATTAAATCAATCAACCGACCCAAATGGTAATACAATTAGTTCAGCCTTAGCTAATCACTTTATGGACACAAGTCAAAAAAGTTTATTAGCTTCATTAGAAGAGGATCCAACTAAAATAAGTTACCAGGACATTTCTAATCTAACAAGTGGAATTATTCAAAAATATGATCAAAATACCGTTACTCAAGCAATTAAAGAAAAGATTGGAGAAAACCCAGAAGAACTTAGGGATGGAATGAGACAAATTAATGAAGAATATAATAACCTCATTCCAGAAGATCGCCTAGAAAAATTAATTGAAAATAAAGGAACCTCCGAATTAATAAATATTTACTGGCAATTAATCAACGAAGCTAGAAAAAAATAACTTTATCAATTTTTTATTCTTAAATTAGAAACATAAATTTCATTTCTAAAACTTAGAAAACTATTTATACTCTTACTAATTATCAAGTCGCATGAGTAAAAAACCGGCGGTAGATTTTGAGCATCTTTCTAAAGATATTGCTAAACATGATGAGAAACAACATATTGATCAAATTGGTCCGGCATTAACTGACGTTTATCTTAAACATGCAAAATATACAGATAAAAAAGGAGTTACTAGATTTAAAAAGAAATTTAATAAAGCTGAAGCAGAAAAATTATCAGATGATGTCTTTGATGCTTTAGCTTATCACAGCCACAGAAGAGTTTTTGGAATTGATGAAAAAACTTACGATTCACTTAAAAGGTTTAAAGATCCTAACGGGACACCTTATGTTGATGCCATCACTCAATATCATTTTAAAGTTGATAGAAAAAATTTGAAAAGACAACTTGCAGATGATGACGAAAATGATATAGACCATAGAACATTGGAATCAACTTTAGAAAGTAATGTTAAACATCACAAAGGATTATTATTGCAAGGTAC
>CAZRHO010000104.1:0-3554 GCA_964599955.1 uncultured Methanosarcinales archaeon | reverse complement strand
TATTGCTAGTAAAGAATTAATTGATACCATGGATGGTGGAGTGTTTAATCAAGTTTCTAACGTAGCAACACTTCCTGGAATTCAGAAGTATGCTTATTGTATGCCTGATGGACATTGGGGGTATGGATTTCCAATCGGCGGAGTAGCTGCATTTGATCCAAAACAAGGTGGAATAATTTCACCAGGCGGAATTGGGTTCGATATAAATTGCGGAATGAGGTTAATTACAACTAATCTTACCATTGATGAAGTTAAACCGAGAATTAAAGAGTTAGTTGATGCTCTTTATTTGAAAGTACCAGCAGGCGTTGGTTGTAAAGGTTTCGTGCAATGTACTAAGGAAGAATTTAAAGTTATCATGGAGAAAGGTGCACAATGGTGCGTTGATAATGGTTATGCTTGGGAAGAAGATCTTGATAAAATTGAAAGTAAAGGGTGCATCCCACAGGCTGACGCTTCTAAAGTTTCTGAGAAAGCAGTTAAACGTGGATTTAACCAAATTGGAACTTTAGGTAGTGGGAACCATTATTTAGAGATTCAGGAAGTAAGGGAAGGTAACATTTTTGATAAAGAAGCTGCAGCAGCTTTCGGTGTAAATAAAATTGGCCAAGTTGTTATTATGGTTCATTGTGGTTCTCGCGGTTTTGGTCATCAAATTGGGACTGATTATTTAAGAAAATTTTTAGATGTCATGCCAAAGTATGGTATTGAAATTTTAGATAGGGAATTAGCATGTGCTCCATTTAATAGTCCTGAGGGGCAAGATTATTACAAGGCAATGGCTTGTGCAGCGAACATGGCTTTTGTTAATAGGCAAGTTATAACTCATAGAATTAGAGAAGTCTTTTCTCGAATTTTTGGTAAAACTGCTAGAGAAATGGAAATGAATCTGGTTTATGATGTTGCTCATAATATTGCTAAATTAGAAAAACATCTTGTTGATGGTGAAGAAAAAGAATTACTTGTACATAGGAAGGGAGCAACTCGAGCATTCGGTCCCCGACATGCAGAAGATTTACCTGAAGCATATCGTAAATTTGGTCAACCTGTAATTTTGGGCGGGTCCATGGAAACTGGATCTTATTTACTGGCAGGAACTGATGCAGCAGATGAGACTTTTGGTAGTACTGCACACGGTGCAGGTAGAACGATGAGCAGATCTGCAGCTAAAAGGATTGTTGATGGTGTTAAGTTACAGAAAGAAATGGAAGAGAAAGGAATCTATGTTCATGCAGTTTCGATGAAAGGTCTTGCTGAAGAAGCAGGTAAAGCTTACAAAGATATTAATGTCGTTGTTGCTTCACTTGAAAAATCCGGTATTACTAGACCTGTTGTTGCTTTGAAACCGATTGGGAATGTAAAAGGATAATTTTTATATAGTTGTTTTTTTTACTTTTAATGAAAAGAGGAGTTAGATGGTTAAAAAGAAAAGTTCTAAAACAACAATTGGTAAACATTATTATGTATCCGTAATTTCAATTACCGTAATTATTCTTATTGCAATGTTTTATTTTGCATCTATTGAAGAAAATCTATCTGATGAAGAACTTGATCAAGAGTTAAATAAATTCTCTAATGAAGAGTTAAAATTAGTATTAACTGAAGAAGATCCGGAGGTATTAACAGGTAAAGCGTGGGGAAGAAAATCTACTCCACCTGCAAGGAGATTATCCGGAGAAGGTCCTACTTCAATAGGGATAGAAAGTAGAGATTCAGTTGCAAGAATAACACCCAATAGGGTACGAAGAATGACTTCTGCTAATCGTAATTGGAATAGATTAAGAAGGTCTTCTAGTTCAACATTTTCTAATTATCATTATACCCGAGATCCAGTAGAAATATTAAGTACATATAATGATATGCCTGCTATAAAGAAAGCAACTAATTTTAGAACACTTAAATTTGGAGAAGCAATATTATTTTCTTTAGATAGCAATAATAAGATTAAAGTTCCAACTGCATTGTATAGACTTTTAAGAGATTATAATTCTGCTGACATTGTCAGAGCATTAAGAACTACTAAATTAGCAGTTTTAACAAGGGATAACCCAGCAAACATAGCTGGAATTAATCATCAGAATTGGCAAAGGTTACCAATGAAAAATGGTATGAGTGGGTTGTTAGCAGTACCAAGTCGTGATGGTTCTTCATTATTACCACCCGGTAGACGTATTTCTGGCCGTGACCGTGATTCAGTTTTCACTGGCTTGTTAGATCCATGCGATAGTGGCCCATCTCCTAGTCAAGGACAAGATCAAAGTGGATTCGCTGCAAGTGGTGGTATGACTAATGAACAAAGACAAAAAAAAATAAATGAAGCAAAATATTTTTTAAAAACTTTTAGAAGGGATTCGTGGCAACCCCAACCAAATTTTATTTTATATGAAAAACCTGGGACGAAGATTTGGTTTGAACCTGACAGCGGAGGAGGAATAATTCAAAGCGATAGAGTAACACTTATGCCTGGAGCACCGGGTGGCGGGCAATTTGATCCCAGTAATGTAATATTTATTCCTAGTAATGCTCCCGAGGAATGGAAAACAGTTCTTGCTACACGAATCGATAACCTAGAAGAACGTACTGAAGAAGTTGGGATAAGTGTGGTCGAAGCAAAAGTAAATGCAATAATTGAAGGGCATATTAGTGCAATGGCAAAACCTCTTTTAGCAAAGGCAGATGATGATAAGGAGAAGAGTGATTGTCGTTATGGAGATTTTGGAGAATGTGGACTTAATCAAGCGAGAATTGGAAGAGACCCTAAAGTCAGAGAAGCATTAATTAAAAGTTTTGAAGATAAGCAAGGTTCACTTATTCAACCTTCAGAACAAGATATTGGTGGAGGAGAATATAGAGGATCTAGATTAAGAATGATAGATATTTTAGGCCAACCATCTGAAGATATGGGAAGTATGGGTTTCATGCAAAATTTGCAAGGTCAGGAAGATGTTTGTGGAAGAAGTATCTTGTTTAGATTTTTTAATGCAGCTAATTGGCAATTTTGTGATCCAAGTCCGGATGGTGGAGAAGTAGCTTGTAACCCAAGTATGAACATGCAAATGATGCCTAACGTAAGACTTGGTCAAATGAACATTGCACAGATTGCAAGAAGTATGCCTGCTATGAGATGAAATTTAAGTTACTTTTCCTTCTAATTGTTCAACTATACCGCACTTACCACATTTCATTCTAATGACTGAATCTTCATCAGAGACGAATGGGCCAATTTCTAATAACTCTGCTTTATCATGTCCACATTTTTTACATTTGTGGTCGTGTACCGCTAAATGATTGATGCCATCAGAAACAGTTATTTTTTCACCTTGAAAATTATTTTCAGATTTGATGATTTCTTTTTTTTGATTTAGTTCAGGTTGAATATGTCCTTCTGGACAAGCCATCCATTTACCATAAGGTGTTGTTTTTGGACGAAGTAACGATCCGCAAGTTTTACAAAACATATTTATAAACTTTTTAAGCTATTTTAAATAATTTTGTTAAAAAAGTTTAAATAATAGTTCTTATGTTTATAGTTATGAAAAAAATAATCACTTTTA
>CAZRHO010000103.1:0-3580 GCA_964599955.1 uncultured Methanosarcinales archaeon | reverse complement strand
ATCTCTGAACCTGTCCATTTTTAGAGAATGGTGTAACTCTATAAAATAATTAATTCTTACCTATAACGTAAGTTCTTAGTTCACCAGTTTCATGATAAGTCCCATCATCAATTATCATCCCCTCAAGGTTTGCTCCTTGAAGGTTTGCCCCCTCAAGGTTTGCTTCTCTAAGGTCTGCTTTTTCAAGCCATGCTCCTCCAAGGTTTGCTCTCTCAAGGTTTGCTCCTTCAAGGTTTGCAAAACCAAGGTCTGCTTTGTAAAGGTCTGCTTTGTAAAGGTTTGCTTCTCTAAGGTTTGCTTCTCTAAGGTCTGCTTCTTTAAGGTTTGCTCTGTAAAGGTTTGTTCCAGCAAGGTTTGCTTCTATTAATTTTGCTTTTTTAAGGTATGCTCTAGGTTTTATTTTATACTCAATTTCATCCTTAACTATTGTAATACATTCTTCAGTCATTTTAATTCCTCCGTGTTAGAGGTTTTTAGAAACAAAAATTCTCAGGTTGCTATCTCTGAACCTGTCCATTTTTAGAGAATGGTGTAACTCATATTTACTATAAAAATGGCTTTAATATATAAATGTTTCGTTTATTTTACTACTTTTGAGTTACATTAAGTGGAAGAAAACTAATTTTTATTCTTAAAACTTTTCTCTGAAATAAATTAATATAAAATTCTTAATTAATGATTATAAAAATTTAGAAAAAAGGAGGTATGGTTTTCAACCAATGAAACACCGAAGCGCCCCAAAGATCTCCTGCCATACCAGGTGGTCAAAATCTCAACATATGAAAAACCGAAGTCCCTCACACACGTCAATTAAGACCGATGGTCAAAACATCCTCAAGCAAAATGCCGAAACACTTCGCAAGTCTCAACTAAGACCAATTATCATCAAAAGACCACTTTTATTTAAACTTTTCTAACTCCTTAAAAGTAGTTCTGGTAATAATGGTCCTAAAAAATACTAATGAAAAATAATAACTTCAGAAAAATAATTCTTTCAGAACCCAACCTGCCAATAGAAGCCAAATTAACCAATCTAGCATGATTTTTGCATTAGGATTCTTACCTTTAAATTGCTTAATATAATTCTTCATCACTTTAGGATAATGCATCATTGTATGTGCCATCAACATCATACCTGCTAATACTGCTACAAAAAATTGAACTACAGTTAACTCTTGAAGTAAGTAGTAAGCTAAGATGAAAAAGAATCCTAAATAAACATACTTCACCATCTTATTATCCTTGGAAATCATATTTGATGACCATTTAATAAAACCTTTAGGGTTAATTGACATTAAAATAAATTTGATAAATATCCCTACTGCAAGAATTGCTGCAAACCATTCAATAAAATCCATGTTTATCATTAAAATAAATAGATATTTAAACTTTTATAACTCCCTTTAAAGAGTTACCTTTTTTCTTTTTTCAGTTCTTTCAGAATTAATGGAGTTACATCAATCTTATTTGTTTTATGTTCAATACAGTTTGTAGTAACAACTTTATCAACACCAGCTTTCTTCATTTTATCAATCGCTTTTTCAACAAATAAACCATGTACACCAATTGCAGTGATAGATTTTGCGCCCATCTTTTTAGCTTTCTTAGCAGCTTCAGCTATCGTGTGACCAGTAGAGATAATATCATCAACTATGTAAACATTTTTTCCTTCAATTGGAATTATTTTCTTCATTTTAACTGAAACGTGTCGTGAAGAAAACCTTGTTTTTTCAAGTACGGTTGATTCTACGCCAATTTGTTTAGCGATAACTTCTGCCCATTGATAACTTTCCCAATCAGGACCAATGATTACTGTCTTACGTTTATTCTTTAAGTAATCTGCAATAACACTATTGGAAGTTAATCTCCTTGCAGTAATTGTAAAAATATCTTTTAAAGATCTGTAACGATGTAAATGTGGATCGATAGTAATGATTTTATCAACACTATTATTCAATAACTTAGCCATAACTCTGCTGGAAATACATTCACCATAATTAAACATTTTATCTTGCCTCATGTAAGCTAAGTATGGTGAAACTAAAATCACTTTCTTTGCACCTAACTGCTTAGCCGTTTCTGCAGCAAAAATAATGTCAAAAAGAGACATGTCAGATTTAGGTTGGAAAGATTGTACAATTACAACTTTCTTACCTTTAACTCTAGCTTTTAACTTAAGATAAATATCCCCGTCAGGGAAAGAAGAAATTTCTAGAGGAGAATATTTTACCCGTAACTTCCTTGCTAATTTTTTAGCTATATCTATAGAGTTACCACAACTTGTAATAATCAATTTCTATCAACCTCTTTTTAATTTAAAGTAAACTTTTATTGTTTATAAAACTAACTAAGAAATATTTATATAAGTCTCACCTCTAACAAAAACAATGGGTAAAGAAAAAAAACTAGTTCATTGGACAGACATTGCCGCTAACAATATTATCCGTGAAAAAGGAGATAAAAAGAAATACGTTTTAGCAGCAGGAATTACACCCAGCGGAATTGTCCATATTGGAAATTTTAGAGAAATTATCACTGTAGATCTAGTTAAAAGAGCTTTAGAAAAAAGAGGTAAAGAAGTACGCTTCATTTATTCATGGGATGATTACGACGTATTTAGGAAAGTTCCAAAAAACATGCCAGAACAAGATTTACTTAATCAAAATTTAAGAAAATCAATAGTTGACGTTCCAGACACTCATGGATGTCATGATAGTTATGCTGAACATAATGAAAAAGCTGTTGAAGAAGAAATTAAAGAAGTGGGAGTTAATCCTGAATTTATTTATCAAGCTGAAAAATATCGTTCCAGTGATTATGCTGACGACATGAAATTTGTCTTAGAAAACACCGAGAAAATAAAAGAAATACTTAATCAACATCGAGAAAATCCATTAAGTGAAGATTGGTTACCAATTGCCCTATTTTGTTCAAGATGTTTTAAAGATACAATTAGCGAAATTAAATGGACAAGTGGTTATTTAGTTAATTACAAATGTGAATGTGGTCAGGAAGAAGAAATTAATTTCAAAAAAAATCCAATTGTAAAATTAAAATGGCGAGTTGATTGGCCCATGCGTTGGAACTATGAACAAGTTGATTTTGAACCAGGAGGAAAAGATCATTCCACCAGGGGAGGAAGTTACGATACAGGTAAAGAAATTATCAAGGAGCTATGGGGGAGAGATGCACCAAATTATGTTATGTATAATTTTATCAATGTTAAAGGTTCTACTGGGAAAATGTCTAGTTCAAAAGGAGACGTAATTACATTAAAAGATGTTCTTGAAATTTATGAACCGGAAATTGTACGTTATTTATTTGCAGGTACTAGATCAAATAAAGAATTTTTAATTAGTTTTGATGTTGATGTTTTAACTATCTATGAAGATTTTGATAAAGCAGAGAGAGTCTATTTTAATCAAGGAGAAATGAATGAAAAGAAAGCAGAGAAATTAAAAGTTGCTTATGAATTGAGTCACATTGGAAAATTACCAGAAACAATACCTTATCAACCAAAGTTTCGACATTTAACAATGTTATTACAAATCAACAATTTTGACATTGATAAAACAATTGG
>CAZRHO010000102.1:0-3596 GCA_964599955.1 uncultured Methanosarcinales archaeon | reverse complement strand
ATTGTTTTCCCATTATATTAAAAAAGCAGAAACTGTTGTATGGAATGGTCCACTTGGTTATTTTGAATGGGCGAAATTTGCTAACTCTACTAAAGAAATAGGCAGATTCATAGGAAAATTAACAGCAACAACTATTTGTGGTGGTGGAGAAACAGCAGAAGCAATTAAAAAGTTTCATCTACAACATAATTTAACTCATGTTTCTACTGGCGGTGGTGCAGCTTTAACTTTTCTTTCAAGTAAAAAAATGCCAGGAATAATCTCTTTAAATAAAAATCATCAACATTTCAAAGATAAAATTTTAACTAGGTAACTTAATTAAAATTTCTTTATTTAATCCTATTTTCACTATATTTTGAAACATCTTTTTTTCTCTCGATCTAATTTCAATAGTTTCATTAAAATCTTCTTCCAAATTATTAATTTGATTATTTAACTGTTTTTCTTGATCTCGGAAATGTTGTAAACGATAATTGGCATCTTCCAATTTTTCAAGAAAATCTTTATTTTCATGTTCTTGATTAGACTCATTTAACTTTTTATTTAAATTAATTATATGTAATTGTAACTGCCTCAAATTGTTAACTTTCTCTTTCTCTAAAAGAATTAAAGAAGATTTAATCAATTGTGGATCTAAATCTAATTTCCCAGAAATAATTATAGCTCTCAAATGATCCAATGCATGGATTATTGATAATCCTTCATCGTTTAAGAACGCTTTTAAAGAATCAACTAAATATTCATTAACATAATTACCAGTAACATTAAATTGTTGATAATTCTTTAAAATTTGTTGTAATTTTGAAAAATAAATTATTATTTCTTCATTTTTTTTATCTAATTCAAGTTCAGTTTTTTTATGAGCTTCATTATTATTAATCAAATTTTTATAATCAGAATTATTTTTTAATTCATCAATAAAATTTTCTTTTTCCTTTTTCTTAATAGCATTATTATCTAAACGTTCCCGTTTACTTCTAATTTCTTTATTTAATTGGTTAATTTTTTCATTACAATTAATGATTGATTGATTCTTAGAATTTAATTTTTCTAATACACGAATTCCACTTCTAACTATTTTCTTTTCAAATTCACTTCTTAACCCATCTAAATTAAGTAGTTCTTGTAAGATTGGGTTAATATTCGTATTAGGAGAATTCTTTTCTTTCTCTGTTAACATGTAAGAATAATCATTTGAAAAAGTACTATCTTCAACCATTCTCATTACTTTATCTGTTCTTTCATCAAGTATAGTATTTAAATTTAAAGTACATAAAACTAAATCACTTTCAATGAAAACAATTAAATTTAACAAATTTCTAGTTTCAATTATTATTTCTTTATAATTTAATTTTTTTTCAGGAGGAAACAGTTCTTCCCATTGGTCTAACTGGCATTCAAATTCCCATCTTTTAGCTTTAAGAATTCGTACATAATTATCAATAACTTCTTTAAGACTATTTTTAATAATTATTTCTTCTTCCTGTTTCTTCAGCCAAGAACCTAACTGATTTAAATCAATATTTTCTAATTCTACTTGTTCTTGCTTTAATTCTTTAAAGAAAGATAAAATGTTATTTAACCAACTCATGAGTTTATTTTAAGAACAAACGTATATAATTATTTCTGTTAAGGAAAAACATATTAAATTAAGAGATCATTTCAAAAAACATATTGGGAAATCTATCTTCCAGCAACTATTTCAACTATGTCTAAATGTTGTAAAATATGTTCTTTACCAACTGTTCTCTTTGTTTTTACATCAATTGCCCTAATAAAATTTTTACCAAAATCAGTATGTAATTTATACGCAAAATCTAAAGCTGTACTGTTAAATGGCATTAAAAAACAATCAGGTAAAACATTACCATCTTTATCTTCTAACTTACTTGCTCCACCAGGGAAGATAGCTATATATTTTAATAAATCAAAAACAGCTTGATCTAATACGCCCTGTACACCGGTTGAATTTAATTTATCTAGAATGTTAGTTTGAATGAATTGTAAAGCTTGTTTTTGTTTCTCATTTAAATTTGAATTTTCAGGTGTTTGAAATTCTTTTTCACCAGGGACATATTTAATTAAATCGTGTTTAGCCGCTTCTCGTAAAGCTAATTCTGATTCAGCTGAACAACCAATAAACAAATAATCATTAAATTGTTGTTTTAATTTTTCTAAATTTTTATCTGCCCCTGGAATATCAATTTTGTTACAAGCAATAATCATCGGTTTAGTTTTTTTTCTTAATGAAGTAGCTATATTTTTGAGATCATCTTCACTCCAAATGTCTGGTTTTTCAGCGTTAAGGTTTAATTCTTTAATTGATAATTTAACCATGTCTTCATTTACTTTTAATCCAGATAACTGGTTAGCTAGAGCCTTATGAATTTCACTTTTTTCTTGCATAACTGTCCTAGCAAACTTTTCCCAACCCTTTCTTAAAATACCTAAATACCACATATCTAACTCAACTTCTAAGAATTTTACATCTTCCGCAGGATCATAAGTTAACGGTTCCACTTGCTCACCTTTCTCATTAGTTGATCCAGAAACGTCAATTACGTGTATTAATACGTCAGCTTGCCTTAAATCATCCAAAAATTGGTTACCCATACCTAAACCTTCGTGTGCACCAGGGACTAAACCAGCCACGTCAATCAATTGAACTGGGACAAACCTGAATTCTTTTAGAACGTATCCGTTCCGCGGATTAGAAATTTTATTGAAATCTCTCGCAGGATCCTTAACTTTAACGTAACCTACGCCAGAATTAGGTTTAATTGTCGCGAAGGGATAATTAGCTATCTCTACTTCAGCTAAAGTAGCTGCTTTAAAGAAAGTACTTTTCCCAACATTCGGTTTCCCTACTATACCTATTAACATGTTAAGGTATTTTTAGTATCTCTTTTTATTGTTTTTGTTTAAAATGTAAGAAAAAAGAAAAAAGAAAAAGAATTAATCTAACTTATTTGCAAGATATTCTTCTAGATAACGGACAAGTGTAATTAACGAACAAATTTTAATCCTGATTTAGTGCAAACATATTCGGCCATATCTGGATTCCCGTTCATAAGTGTTCTTCCGGTGTCTCTAAAAGCACGTTCGCCACAAATGATGAATCTACCTTCATTGTACCAGGGATAATCATTCACATATCCTATAATAGGGACTCTACATTGACAAATAGTGCCTTCCTGAACTTTAGGTGTACTCCCCTTAACTGGCTTTTTTGTCTTATCAATCCCTACAATATTGGACTTACTCATTTTCCCAATTTGTGGCTTTTTCATAAAGTTAGACCACCATGAACCTTTTCCAGCTAATGCTTGGTCTTCACCTGCTTCCATAACTTCTTCCATTGCCATATCCTCAACAGGGGTTGAAGTTTTCATACTACTCATAACTAGAATTACTACTGCTACAACTGCAACTATAGCTACAATTGCGATATAATGTGAATGTTGTGGAGAATTTGATTCTGATTTAGATTTTCTTTTTGCCATCTTAGTACACCTCTTTTGTAAAAACTATTACACGGGAGGTCCAAAAGAATTTATTCTTTTGACACCTCTTTAATAATAATAATAATAATAATA
>CAZRHO010000101.1:774-3654 GCA_964599955.1 uncultured Methanosarcinales archaeon | reverse complement strand
AAGTTAACCTTGCCACCCCGTAAAGGGGTGGAGACTTAACATTGTTAAGTTCAATAAGCCTTCGGGAGCAATTAGGGAAAAAAGATCTATTAATAAAGATAAATTAACGGGCGTTCTTTTTTAGAATAAAATAATAGAAAATGAAAAAATTAATTTGGTAATGCTGGGGGAGCAACTGATGATTCAGAAGGGACTACTCCTAATTCACAAGAATTCTTTACCTTAATCGCAATCCCAACACCTACCAAATCCTTACTACTCAACCATCCTAATTGGTCAATACTAACTGGTTCCCAATTCTGAATTTCTGAACTCCAAGTATATACTTTTTGTGCTTCACAATCTCCTATCGGAAATTTCTTGCTTGAGTAAACATCAGGATTTAGTTCAGACATTGATGGAGACATAGTTAGTAAATTCCAACCTTGATCCAGTGAGAACCAACCAGTAAACTCATATTCATATGAGAGAGTCATTGGCTCTGAAATATAAAACCAAGCAGAAGTAGATTTTAGATATGGTCGGTTTACTTCCATTTCTTGCAATTCTTGACTATTTAAACCATCTAATAAGTTAATATATTTATTATCCACGGGAAGATAAAGATAATTTGCTTTTACTTTTTGGTTTATCTCACTTTCAGGAATTTTAAAATGCCAGTTAATCATATCAGCAGGCAATAAATTCCAACCTTTCTCTATGGTTTGATAAGTTACTTTGTATTTATCCTTTTCTGTATTTACTACATCTGTATAACTTGCTAAAACTATTGTTGAGCAAAGTAGAAGTACAACAAAAAGTATTGTAATCTTTTTCATTTTCTATCCCTCCGGTAGTGCTGGTGGTTGTAATTCATTCTCACCAACTTCTTGCGTTGATTCATCAACCTCATTATTAGGTAAAGCAGGTGGTTGAGTAGCATCTTTATCACCTGAAGTTGTTTCACAACCCGTTACTACCAATAATCCTAAAACCAATATTACCATCAAAGCAATTAATTTTTTCATTTTAGATACCTCTTTTATTCTATATTATACTTATCTTAGTAAATAAAGCTTATTTAAATAGCTATTGAAAAAGAACGCCCTTCTATTGCTTACGCTTTATTATTAAATAGAATATATTTATGCTCCCTACGGCTTACTTCTTCGTTTAATGTTCCTTCGGAACTTAAACTCGAGTCCTCCCACTACGTAGTCGGACGAACTTAACATCATTAGTTTCAATTGTGTTTAAATTCTTAAAAATAATGGGGGAGTTCTAAAAGTTAGTTTTTACTTCGTAAAAAATTTAAAAATTTCTGATAGGGGAGTTCCTAAAAACAAGGAGGGGACAATTTCTAAAAACAATATCATAACCCTATATAAATACTGAATTTTTGCACTAATCAGTAAGTATAATTAACCTTACACTTATTATTTATACAAGCTGCATATTCTCCACGACCAGTGATACAATTCTTTGATTCTTTATAATTGCCTTTGTTTACAGAAATATATTTACATCCTTCAATAGTAACCAATACGCAATCAGAATCTATCTTACAAAGAAAATCTGATTCAGTTAAATTATTTTCATTAACAAAAATTAAATCAGGTGATCTAATGTAGTAAAACAAAAATATAGTTGAAAGCAATATAATTCCGATTAATATAAGAATTACCAACAATATTTTCTTATTATTCATGTACTTTCACCCTCAACATAATTATACCTTTCCATTATTAATTCTGTTAAATCCACACCCAATGCTGGATTAACAATATCTTTAATCAACCATTTATTTTCAGTTGGAAATATCAATCTTGTTCCTTGCCATTTCTGAGCAATTGACTTAACTCCTTCTTTTCCATAATTTTCAGAGATATAATGCCAGAAACATTCAGCTGATCTATAATAACTTGCTCTTTTAAGAGGATCATAAAAATCAACTGAATTGTCAGGCTGAACTGTAAAATCTGAATATGAAACAAATGGAGAAGTTTCTGTGAAAATCTCGTTTTCATAATAACCTTCCTGCCAACCATCTCCACTACATTTTATGTACTTATTACCACTTTCTAAGTGATCCATATACTCTGCCAAACCTTCTTCAAACCAAGACTTTTCAACAGGTGTTTCCCAAAAGAAAGTATGTACTTGCTCGTGTGTATTGCCAGTATTCCAATTTTGAAACCATAATTCATTTGGTTCCGATGAGGCATAACTTATTGTATAATGATAAGCATGACCACCTCCTGATTGAGATAAATAAGCAAAAACATACACTTTATCTAATGGCGGTTTAGCACCCAATTCTTGAAATAAGAAGTCGTACGAATTTTCATACAACGAAGACATAGTTTGAATGAATTCATTTCTTAGTACTGGATCTGGATATAAATCATTTTCAACCAGGAATTTAAAATGGTCTGTATCTAAAACTGTAATTTCATTACTATTCAATTGATTATTTTTAATACCGCACCAAGAAAATTTTCCTTCTGCTAAAAAATCACTATTTTGATCACAAGTATTGTCTATTGTTACGAAAATCTCTGAGCCGTCCCACTTATTAATTGAGATTTTATTTACAGTACTTGGATAATCAATTAATTTTTCGCTTGGAACAGGTAACAAATTCAATACACCAATAAGATTATCTTCATCATTTGCTATGTATATTATTGGTTCCAAGTATTCATTAATTTGATTTTTATAAAAATAATATTTTATTCCATTCGAATCTTTTAGATAAGAACATTCATCGAATGTTAATTCTACAATTTGCTCGTTGGGAATAGTAACTTCTGAAAACTCTGGGCATTCAGTAATTTCTTCTAGACAAACCCCTTCTTCACAAACAAATCCTTCTCCAAATTCCCCACATGCCATGTCGCC
>CAZRHO010000101.1:0-764 GCA_964599955.1 uncultured Methanosarcinales archaeon | reverse complement strand
TTGCATCTCAATTAAGTATTCTTTTCCATTACTAAAAGTGTAACAAGTATCTGAACACTCATACTTATCCCCTACTTTTTTACAATCATATTGCGAACCTGAAAAATAATCATTTGTTGTAACAATTCCTTTTTCGATAAAATCTAAGCCATCAGAATCTTCACAAAAATCAGCAGTTTCTTCTTGAACAGAACTAAAACAACCTAAAGAACAAGTTCTATATTCATTGTAGTTCTTAGTTTCTTGAGCTTCCTTTAATTTTACTTGACATTCATTCTTCCAACAACCCCAAAACGCTCTTTTTTGCTTAGATGTTAAATCCTTATATTTTATAGCTTGACCAACTAAATCATTTTCTTCTAAATACAATACTTTAGCTGGATCATCTTCCGGTAGTTCATTTAATTCTTGTGCAGTGAATGAAACTTCTTGACTATCTGTACCATTAGAGCATGAAGCAACAAATAACAATACAACAAACACCATAGCAATAAACCACTTCATAGGCTTAAGTAAAATTTTGATTTATTTAAAGTTAATTATTTCCTGAAAGAAATTGTCCCACTAAATACTTGTTCTCAAAGTAACGCTAAACGCTCAAAAAATAGAACGGAACTCCCCTTGATGTACTTACTAAAAGAGCCTTTGGCTTGGAAAAGAACTCCCCCAGTCCTTCGGACAGTATGTCTCCCTTCGGTCGGATTGATTTGAACTTAAACACAACTCTGCGGACGCAGGTTTTCCGGACTTCGTAGCGGAAAACG
>CAZRHO010000100.1:0-3667 GCA_964599955.1 uncultured Methanosarcinales archaeon | reverse complement strand
GATTACGTGAAGGGGCTTATAAAGACCATTTCAAAAAAATTGCTTCTCATATGAAAGATCAATTCTTACACCTGGGAACTAACCTTAAAGGAATTATTATAGGTGGTCCTGGAATTACAGTCACTGATTTTATTAACAAGGATTATATTACTGGAGATTTAAAGAAAAAAATCATTGGTACAAAAGATTTATCTTATACTGACGATCACGGTTTGAATGAGCTTCTTGATAAATCACAAGACCTCTTGGCAGATGAAGAGGTTGCTAGAGAAAAGAAAATCATGGATCGTTTCTTCAAACAGATGTTAGATAATCCTAACAAAGTTACTTATGGTGAAAAAGAAACACTTAAAGCTTTAAGTATGGCCGCAGTAGATACGTTGCTTATTTCCGAAATTATCTCAGAAGATAAAATTTTTGATTTTGAAGAAAAAGCACAAGGAGGCGGTTCTGAAGTCAAAGTTATATCTATAGAAACTAGAGAAGGCGTTCAATTGAGAGATTTAGGAGGAATTGCAGCTATCCTAAGATTTGAGATTTAGTTTTGATAAAAAATGAACATTATCCAAGAAGCCCACCAAAGGTTATTCCCTAGTCGCCAATTTAATTATAACACAAAGATAGAATATAACAGAAGATTATCTGATTTTAATGCCAATATCTCTGTAACAATAAATAAAATAGTTCTAAAAATGAATTTGCAATGGAAAGATATTGATGAAGAAATTAAAATAGGGTTAATCCAACATCTCCTTTTAAGAGTTTTTAAAGTTAAAAAAATAACAACCACCCCTAATGTTAATCTTTACAATAATTTTGTTAAAAACATTCCTCTTTTAACCCCGAAAACTAAAAAAGATCCTTTATTGTGTAGTTCTTTTGAAAGAGTTAACCTACAGTTTTTTCAAGGAGATATGGAAAAGCCAAATTTAAAATGGGGAAGAGACTCACGTAGAAAATTAGCTTGCTACAATTTTCATAACGATACTGTTACCGTTTCTACCTTATTTAAAAATTGCAAACAAGAAATACTTGATTATTTAATGTATCATGAATTGCTCCACAAACACCATAAATTTAAACATAATAATGGGAGAAATTCATTTCATAGTCCTGAATTTAAAAGAGACGAAGCTCTTTATCCAAATTATAAGCAGTTAGAAAAAGAAATGAATCAAATAATTAGAACTTCTCTTAAATCAAAAAAGATATATTTGAAATCTAAGGAAAAAGTTAGTTTTTGGGACTATTTTAAAGCTTGAATCCCGTAAGATTTAAAAATAGGGCCTCTTTTTGAATTTTCATGGTTAAAAAGAGGTTTCTGTCACATAACGCGATGGATAAAATAATGCGTGAAGCTGGCGCTTTACGTGTTTCCGATGATGCTAAAGCAACCTTAGCAGAGTTATTAGAAGAAAAAGCTTTAGAAATTTCATCTGAAGCTAAAAAATTAGCTGAGCATGCTGGAAGAAAAACTGTTACTGAAAAAGACATTCGTTTAGCAGGTAAATGAATAAAGATCAATTTCAGTTTAAAGAATTTAATAAATATCATAGGTGGTTTTAATGAGTGATACAAAGTTAGTAAGTGTAGGAAGTTTAAAGAAAGGAGACACGATCATAATTGATGGTGCTCCATGTAAAATTGTTGATACTTCAACATCACGTCCTGGAAAACATGGGCACGCAAAAGTCAACATGATGGCAGTAGGCATGTTAGATGGTAAGAAGAGACAAATGGTTATGCCAGGTCATGATAAAGTTGAAGCGCCAATAGTTGAAAAAAAGAATGCACAAGTACTTTCCATTTCTGGGAATATGGCTAATGTAATGGATATGGAAACATATGAAACTTTCGATATAGAAGTTCCCGGAGAATTAAAGGATCAAGTTCAAGAAGGTGTAACTGTTTTGTATTGGATCTTGATGGGTGTTAGAATAATAAAACAGGTTAAATAATTAAACCAGATATTAGGAGAATTGAAGAAATGGCAAAATTTGATGAAGCAATGGCGAGGATCATGAAAAATATTTTCGTCTGTAGAACTTGTAAATCTAAAATTAGAGCACCTAGTCTTAAAGTGAGTCAAGGAAAAATAAAATGTCGTAAATGTGACTCAAAAAAATTAAGACCTAAACGAAAGAAATAAACTTTCTCTTTTTTATTTTAATATAATTAAATTATTTTCTTAAATAGAAACACATAAAAACAAAAGAAATTTTCTACTAACAATGGAAAGTGGGATTATTAATTTTATTTTAAAATACAAATATATCATTTTATTTTACCTTACAATTATTGTTCTTGCTTATATCAATCGAAAAAAAATAGAAGTACAAGCTAAAATTATTTTTCTTTACCGTATGAAATGGGGCTTAAAATGGATGGATAAATATTCTTCTAAATATAGAGAATGGGTTATCTTATTAGGGTATATTGGAGTTGGAGCTGGGTTCGTAGGCTTAGTGTTTATTTCCTACATGCTAATTAAAAACCTTTATCAATTATTTTTAGTACCAGATACCATCTCTGGAGTTTCTTTAGTCCTTCCTGGAGTTGAAGTCCCAGGTTTAGGCATTTTACCTTTTTGGCACTGGATAATTGCTATCTTTATTATAGCAATAGTTCATGAGTTTGCACATGGAATTGTTGCTAGAGCCCATAATATTAAAGTTAAAAATACAGGAATAGTCTTATTTGGACCCATAATTGGGGCTTTTGTTGAACCTGATGAACAAAACCTAAGTAAACAAAGCGATATTAAGCAATATTCCGTATTAGCAGCTGGAGCTTTTTCTAATGTTCTTTTAGCAATAGTTGCTTTAATACTTTTAATTACTGTTTTTACACCATTACAAAACAATATGGTTGAACCTACTGGTTTTACTTTTGATCAATATGTAAATGAAGATTTACCTTTTGCTAAAGTAGGAATTGAACCAGGAACCGAAATAATTGGTATCGACAATATAAAAACAAAGAACTTTCAAGAATTTAATCAAGAATTGCAAACATATAAACCTGGGGAAGAAGTTACCATCAAAACTAAAGAAAAGGATTATAAATTAACATTAGTGGGGAATCCAGAAGATTCAAGAAAACCATTTATGGGGATTAAAATGATCCATAATGAATTTGAAGTCAAGGAAAAATATCAAAGTGGTTTACTTAATGTAGCTTATTTAGCTAATGACTGGTTAAGTAGTTTCTTAAGGTGGTTATTTCTACTTAGTTTTGGAATTGGGTTGTTTAATTTATTACCCCTTCCAATCGTTGATGGTGGTAGAATGGCACAAGTATTCTTACATAAACTTAAAGGAATTAAAAAAGGAGAAATTAGTTACAGAAAAATTAGCTTATTCTTCTTATTAGTACTGTTATTAAATTTATTTTTACCAATGATAATGAAATGGTTTTAGAATAAACACTTCTAGAGTTAAATAAATAAAACTTGTTTATTTGAATTATTCTTTATCTGCTAAATATTTTTCAACTTCCATTGCTGCTTTACAACCAGAGCCAGCAGCAGTTATAGCTTGCCTAAATCTTGTATCCTGAACGTCCCCTGCAGCAAATATCCCACTTACATTAGTGTGCATATTCCTATCTGCCTTTAAGTAACCATGATCATCTAAATCCAACATACTTTGTAAAAATTTAGTATTAG
>CAZRHO010000099.1:0-3677 GCA_964599955.1 uncultured Methanosarcinales archaeon | reverse complement strand
ATCTCTGGTAACGGAAAATGGAGCTTAGAAAGTAAATTGTTTGGTAAAGAAAAGTTTTGAATTACTTATTTTTTTTATTTTTTTTAAAATGTTTAACAAACTTATCTAATTCTTTTTTAGTATTAAAATACAATAAGTGCTTACCTTTATCACTTAAAGCATAACCACCTAAAAAAAAGCGATCTAATTTATGGGTGTGAATTTTTTTAATTAGAACTTTTTCTTTCTTGGTTCTGAATCTACTTTTTTTAGTGATTTCTAAATGGGAAGGGGTAAGATTATATTTTTGTTCTAACATGAAAATGATTTTACTAAAATAAGCAACGACCACATAAATACATAAAAAAAGGAACGTCATTATAATAGCAAAAGTAAAACTTTTACTTATTATTAAAGATGAAAAAATAATTAACGCAGAAATTATTGAAATTACAAAAGTTTCTATCTTCATGAAAAGAACATCTTTTTCAGGATAAGTCCATTGAAATTTATTTTCCATTTTAATTATTCTATTAAAGGCGCTTTAGTCATGCTAACTAGTGAAGCTATGAACATAGAGCCAAACACAAACATAAATGCTAAACCATAATTTTTACTTTGTGGGAATACCCAGTATACGGAGATTAAGAAACCTAACATTGCACTAACCATAAAACTACTTTTCAAAGGTACAGCGCTCCAATTCTTTTTATTAGAATTTTTTCTTTTTTTTACCATACTATCTACCTCTTTTAAAGTAAGAACTATTTTTAGGTATATAAAACTTTTGTGAGAATTAAACTTTGTAAATAAATTTTTCTATCTGCTTTTTAGCTTTCTCTCTTCTTTTTTGATGTTCAGCTAAGAATTCATTAACTTTGTCGATTAAGATTGCTTTTATTTCTCCACTTAATAATTTTCCAGATTCATAATCCTTCTTAATTTTGTTTAATTTTTTATCATCAAATTCGAAATACCTTAACCATTGATAAGCAATATCTATCTTAGTATTTCCGCCTTTTTTACGATGTTCTTCAACAGTAATTTGTCCGCCAGAAAAAGCATATTTATTAATTTTCTTTTTAACAGTTTTTGGACTGTCTGTTGTTAAGATTGCCTTTAATTCATCAGTTGTACTCATTTTTCCTTCCATTCCTGTTAAAGGCGGCATAAATTTAGCATGGATTATGGCGGGCTTATGAAAACCAAGTTTTTCAACTACATCTCTGCTGATTCTAAAATGAGGGTCTTGATCAACTCCCAATGGAATTAAGCAAGGTTTTTTTTCATTACGCAAAACGTTTGGCAAGAATACAGGTACGGTTTGCATTGCCGTATAAAAAATACTACCAATGTTATTGGAATCTTTGAACCCAAAAGCAGACTTAATTGTAGAATAAGTTATCTTTTTAGCTACTTTTATTGCTTCAGGATACATGATGTTTGCATGTTTAGTATCAATGATGAAATGTGTTTTTTTAGGATTGAAACCAAGAGCAATAACATCTAGCATATTATCATAAGTCCATTTTTGAATTTCTTCATAACTCTTATTTTTGAATAAGAATTTTTCATCATCTGTGAATTGAAACCATAATTCTACATCAAAAACATCTTGTAACCATTTTGTAAATCTCCAAGTACCTAAATGACCTAAATGGATTGGTCCTGATGGCCCACAACCTGTATATAAAAAAAATTTATTTCCTTTTTCATATTCGTCTAAACACCATTTTAAATCTCTATGGGCAAAGAAGATATCTCTTTTAAGATAAGGATGAATTTTACCTGCAATTTTTTTAATTCTTTTTAAATCAGAAGTTGTTAATTTTTTTATTCCAAAATCTTTTATCAACCTATCATAATCTACTTTACCACTAACTTCATAAGGGTTAACTTTTGCCGGCATAGTTAGAAGGTAGATTAATTTGTTTATATAATTTTTCACTCATCTTTTTGTAAATATGATCGGCAATGAATTTCAAATTTTCAATATCTTCACGATTGTATTCAATTAATAAATCTAAATATTCGCGGTCACCCGATGCATGAAATGTTTTCCAAAGATTTACGGGGTTACCATAAAGATGAGAAGGTCGTTTTAAATTAAGTATTTTTTCAACTTTTTTTAATCCCCCCTTCAAGTTCAAATTAACACATAAGGGTTTGAGATCTAAATGTGGTAGGTTAATTTCAACATCCAATTCTTTCTTTAACTTTGGCAAGTCAAAAGCTGACCCATTAAAAGTTGTTATTAATTTATATTTATCCAATTCTCTTTCAAGTAAGTTTTTGTTTAAGTTAATTCCCCTAATGAAGAAATTAGTATTGTAATAATTTGAAATTCCCACTAACACTATTTTTCCATGACTGTCAATCTCAATATCTAAAAAACAAGTTTCTTCATTATATTGCCGATATAACCTCCACATTTCTATTTTTGGTAATTTATTGATGAAGTAAGAAATGTTATCGTTGAATAATTCTTGTTGTGCTTTTTTCAGTTTTCGATTGTAATATTTTTTTCTCTCTTTAGATATGCCTTTAATGTGATCTTTTTTGAGGAAAACTTGCCAATCTTTTATCCCTTGATTCCATATTGTTTTTTCTTTCCTTTTTCTAATCTTTTCTAAGAAGATAAAAGAATTTCTAATCATTTGATAATGTACATAAAATTGCTTAATAAGTAATTTGTATACTTGACTAGTGGGTATGTGTTCAGAAGATTTAAATAGGGGTTCAACCTAAGGAAAATTATAATTTTGGGGGTTAAATTAAAAATGGCATTATTTTATTATTTAAATCCAATAACAATTGGTATATTTTTTATCTTAATTTCTAGTTTGAAAGTAGTTAAGGAATATGAGCGAGGGGTTAAATTTACTTTAGGTAAATATTCAGGAGTCATGGGCCCAGGATTAAGGATGGTTATACCATTATTACAAAGTTGGGATAGGGTTGATATGAGGATTAAGGCAGTTGATGTACCTGATCAGGATTGTATTACCAAAGATAACGTATCAGTAAGAGTAAATGCAGTTTTATATTTTAAAGTTGCAGAATCAAAGAGGGCAATTTTGGAAGTTGAAAATTATTTTTATGCAACTTCACAATTATCGCAAACAACTATGCGAGACGTTGTAGGCGAAGTTTCTTTAGATGATTTACTTAATAAAAGAGATCAGTTATCTAAGAGAATTCAACACATTGTTGATAAAGCTACAGATCCTTGGGGCATTAAAGTTGATTCCGTAGACCTTAAACATATCGAATTACCTAATGATATGAAGAGAACTATGGCTAAAGAAGCAGAATCAGAACGGGAGAAAAGGGCTGTGATCATTAAAGCTGAAGGAGAAGTTATTGCAGCTAAGAATATGCAGAAAGCGGCTGAAACTTTATCAAAATCTTCTGGGGCATTACATTTGAGAACTTTACAAAGTATTAATGATATGTCAAGTGATCAAAGTAACACTGTTGTCTTTGCAGTTCCTTTAGAAATTTTGAAGGCTTTTGAAGGTTTTGAGAAGAGTAAGAAATAATTTTTTTTATTTTTTTAAAATTAAATCAGTGAAAAATGCAAAAATTTTTTCAATTAAATAAAAAAGTAGCTAAAATTCATCCTAGTGATACGCTTTATATTATGGTGCATCCTTTTTGGCCTGTTAGTGTTAGCCATGAATTTTTAAGCAAGATCT
>CAZRHO010000098.1:255-3680 GCA_964599955.1 uncultured Methanosarcinales archaeon | reverse complement strand
TATAATTTAGTAAATAATTATTATCTTGTAGGTTGAAAGGTTTTATATTGTAATTATTGCATATATTTTTTACAAAATAATTTACCAAATAAGGGATATCTTCAATCCGCTTGCTTAAAGGATCTATATTTATGCTAAAAACATTCATGGCTTGTACACTTCCCATCTCGGGAGTAGCCTTAAATATAACTTCAAAATTACCTTCAACTCCATAATCTGGAGACAAATGTAAAATTACTTCAGAAGTAGAGTCAGGTCCAACAGTTAATTTATTATTCTCTAAACTTGCCCAAGCTGGACCTTCTAAATCTAAATTATATACATTACTAGTGGAACCTTGATTTTCAACTAAAATTGATAAGGTATCTTGAGTATGTTCGCATATAGAAACTGAATCTTTATCCGTAGAAATACTAAAGTCATAACAAGGATCTACAACTAACAAAACTTCAGAAGACTTTATAGAGTTTCCAGTATTAGGATCAACTACTAAACTAAATTCATAATTTCCTAATGAATCTTCTGTAGGTTCAACATAAATTTCAACCATTGCTGAGTTACCTGGAGAAATACTTACTGCTCCTTGACTTAATGTAACTTGACCAGGATAATTTCCATCAATAGAAAGATCATAAGTCTCAGCATAATCTCCATCATTCAAAATCTCAAAATTAAAACTCTCCAATTCACCAGGACAAGTATGCTTTTCAGATTCTAGATTAACTAAAGAATAATCAAAACAATCTTTAATCATTAAATTATGAGTTAAAGATTCTGAACTTGCATAAATCTGTAAAGAATACTCTCCTAAATTAGTAGAAGAAAATGGAGTAACATAAGTATAAATTGTCTTCACTTCTCCAGGAGATAAAAGAAAACCTTGGGGCACTGTTGTTGAAAAACTTGATGCGGATCCTGAAGTAGAAACGCTAACCTCCATAACCTCGTCACCTGAATTTTCTATAACATCCATAAATAATCCAGTACTACCTGGACATAACTCATCAGGACCACTCCCCTGATATAATGTCAAATCACCAGCAAAGGCAAATTGAACAGATAAAAATAATACGACCAAAATTCCGAAGAACTTATTACCACTCATAGTTGAAACCTCCATTTGTTACTAAAGGAGAAAACAAGTTTCTTATAAATACATTATGGTAATTAAACTATTGTAATAAAGTAAATATTATTTATAAACTATTTAAAAAGATATATAAAGAAAAAAAGAAAAAAAAGAAAAAATTAGTAGTAAGTTTGATCTTCATCAATTATAGGTTCATCATCATCAGATCTTAATTTTTTAGTTGCTACAACTATTCCAAGTATAACTAAAATAACTAACAATATTGAAAAACCTAACTCAAGACCTTGCTTCAAACTACTAAAAGATGTTTCTTCAGTTACATTAACTGTCAAATCAAAAGATTCCAATACATTTGAACCTGAACTAACATCCACATTAAAATTATGTGAACCGGCTTGAGCATCTTCATTTACAGAAACAAAAACATAGGCACCATTGTCCTCTTCAGCAACTGTAACATCTGCAAAATCAAGACCATTAGTATCAACTTCAACAGTATAATCAACACCAGAATCATAACTTACAAAGAAAGCTACAGAACTTCCTGCATTAGTCGTTTGGCTATTAGTATCAACTTCAATTTGTGAATTAAAAGTTGAACCGGACCCAACTACTAATTGGAAAGTTTCACTAGTTACTTCATCTTCATCATCATAAAATACTTCTAACAAAACGTCATAAACGTTTGAAGGCATATTTGATGGTAATGTTAAAGACAAGTCTTTGTAAACTTTGTAGTTATCATCATCGTCAGCATCAGAACTTTCTGCAAAATCTTCAGTTACAAGATCAAACTGATTAGTTTTTGTAGTTAATCCCAAAGCAGGTATTGTCATCCTTAAATAAACATCTTCTTCAAAGCTGTGACCATAATTTCTTACCCCTACACTTAAAGTTAATGTTTCGCCAGATTGAACTTCTGTTCCTTGTAAAGCATTCCAATCATAAATTTGTACTAAATTCATTTGATTTACAACGTCTACAACTAAAGTTTCAAAAGTTTCTCTGCTTCCATTAACTTGTTCCATCACTATATTAAGAGTATATTGACCCTCATCAAGATTAGATGGCAAGTCTAAAAGTAAAGTTCCATAGCCTGTCCAGCCATTTCTAACAGTAAAATATTCTGTCATTTCTTCTTCGTCTGCTAATTCAGCAATTATTCTGGCTTCAGTATCAGCACCTGTACCTTCCCAGAATACTTTCAACAAGATATTTTCACCTGCATAAACTGGACCAAAGGATGTATCAGCAGTAACATCGTACTCATTCAAATGAACCTCTGTTATGTTGAAATCATCTGACTCAGTAGCAGTAACAGCAACAGCTGATGTCAAAAGCACCGCCAAAATTGCAAACAATCCAAATTTTTTCATTGTTTTAACCCTCCTTCACTATGAAAAATGTGTTGTAATCTATGAGTTGTGAAAAGCTTATAAACCTTACGGTGACAACAAAAAATCAAAATCCTCTTAATTTCATAATCTCTTTAATCTCTTCAGAAGATATTGCACACCCTCTAAGCTTCAAACCCCATAATGCACCCTCCAATAGAATTCCTTTAGAATTCAAATCAACATTTTTACCTATCGTTATAAATCTATCAAGAATTCCTAAATCATAAGAAACCACTGCAAGCTCAGTAGATCTAATTATATTAACATCTTTAATATTCTTCTTAAACTCCTCTAATGAAGAATGATTAAGTTTTACTTTAGTATGTAATCTGTGTGAAAGTAATTTTGAAAGATTTTCTGGATTTTCTATTAGAAGCCTTATGGTCCTCTCATCCACAACTAGTGCATCTGCATTATACTTTAAAACTATAGCTAATGCCTCCATTTCTGCCTTTTGAATTATTTTAATAGGTTTATTATTTGACCAGAAAATATTATTAGCAAGTTTCAATAAAAGATTTGTCTTTTTATCTAGTTCCTTATCATTAACTAAACTAAATACTCCTTTTGACAAATAATTATGGATAACTAATGCATCTAATTTAAATTTTTTAGTTTTTATAGGCGTATATATCAATTCATATTTCACATTTTCAGGCATCAAAAATTTTCCATTATACACTTTTTTTAAAGATTTTAATGTCCAAAGCATATTATTCATTACCAAGCTTATAATACTCCCAGTATCAAAAACTAAATTTTTCATTTTAAATTAAAAATACTCCTTGCTAAATTTAACCTATCCTTTGTTGACTTTGATTTATTTAAAGAATTATCAAAATTCTTAGTATGTCCTAAATAGGACATAACTTCCCAAGTAGGAATACCTAACAATTCTGCAACTCTTGAAGTAGAAATCCCATGTTCATGTATTTTGG
>CAZRHO010000098.1:0-245 GCA_964599955.1 uncultured Methanosarcinales archaeon | reverse complement strand
ACGATCTTATCCATAAATAATCCAACATTTTTATCTAAACCAACCATACTTCTTGTTATTTTCTTTAAAGATAATAAATAATTTTTAAAATCACCCTTATTAATATATACAATTGACTTTTTCAATTCATTAATCAAAAATTTATGAAAAGACTTCCACTTACCATATCTCCTAAACTTATTTTTTTCAAGAATTTTATATAATGAATAAATCACTACTGCAGTAGTGATTGAATATTTATCTTG
>CAZRHO010000097.1:0-3688 GCA_964599955.1 uncultured Methanosarcinales archaeon | reverse complement strand
AGAGGGTGAGGATAGTTTGGGGGTGCCAAATTGAATAGAAGCAAAGCTATCTTTGACGTATTTTTTCGAGAAAAGCCAGCTATGATGCTAGTTGAATTAAAAAATGCTAGCTCAGAAGTTTATGCATCAATTTTAGCAAAACAAATTGATTGCACATATTCCCATGTAGTGAAAATACTACAGGAAATGCAAAAAGCTGAATTGATTAATTTTAAGAAAGAAGGACGTTTGAAATTGTTAGAATTAACAAAAAAAGGGAAGGATATAGCTTCCAACATTGAAAGCATAAGAACCATGCTTTAAATTTTCATTAACCATTTTTGGTTTTTGATTTTTTTTCTTTGTTTTTAAAATTCATGAAATATATAAAAACAATTTATTTAAAGTAATTAACTTACTAATATAGGAGTCACATAAACTTCTACTAATCCAGCAACAAAAAGTATACCTACACTAATTAAAATTAAATCAATTACATCTATCATCACTCTTTGTTCGCCTAAATTTTTTCTAATCATGGCAATTGAAATGATTCCCCCTGCTAAACCGGCAATTATGTAAGCGGCCATTTCTAATAAACCATGGACCATATAACGTAAGAAACTTAATGATACACCATGAAAATAAGCACTTATAGTTGGTAAGCCAAAAAAACTAGCCCCCCTGGCAATTTCCATCTTAATGAAATTACCCGCAGATGCCGCAAGAACAGAAGCATTCCAAGTAAGAATAAATAAAGCACCAGTACCATAAAGAAAAGAAAAAATAATACAAAAGAATAAAACTTTTACATTATTTATGAAAATACTAGCAAAAAGATCCACCCTAGTCACATTACCAGTTAAACTATCATTTATGTTTTGATTTAAATTTATAATTGCTTGTTTTTGAATTCCAAATGTTTTATCTACAATAGATTCTGGAAGAAAGACATATAGGGTCATTAAAGCAACTACAGTTCCTAAAAAAAGAAAGAGAATGAATATTATTACCTTAGTATGTTCCTTAAGTATCCTCCATTCTTCATCATATCTTAAATCGAGTTCTTCTTCATTTTTAATTGTTGTATAAATTACAGGTAAACTCGCTAAAGTAATTAGAAAAACCGTTAATAAGCCAGCAGCTTCTCTAAAGGCAACATAAGAAATAAAAGCACTAATGAATGAATATAACCCACCTGCAAAAAACATCTCCCAAGGCCTCTTTTTAACAGTAAATGGATTAATTAAAGCCTCTAACACCATAATATTAGAACTATTTAGTTTGTATTTAAAAGTTTCTAAACACAAAAATGTTAAATCTGAAGAAAAATACAAAATCTTTTTAAATAAACCATATTCCTTAGTAAAAATAACAATTCAAGGGGCGAGTCGGTTAGATTCTAACTTATTCGTACCGGAGGATAAGTTAATTGCTTCTCCTAAGTTGAATAGTTAAAAATAAAAATCTTTACTAAGATTTAAACAACGAGGCAAAAATGGCACGTATGCATTCAAGAGACAAAGGAAAAAGTGGAAGTACAAAGCCTTTGAAAAGGGTACCTTCCTGGGCACCATATAAGGGTAAGGAAGTTGAAAAGTTAGTAATAAAATATGCTAAAGCAGGTAAAAGTAGCAGTGAAATTGGGACTATTCTAAGGGACAGTTATGGGATCCATAGCGTAAAGGATTTAGCTGAAAAGAAGATAACAAAAATCTTAGAAGAACAGAAATTAACTAAAAATTTACCAGAAGATTTACTTAATTTAATTAGAAAGTTAATTGCAGTTAAACAACATTTTGAAAAAAATCGTCAGGATATGACCTCTAAAAGAGGAGTTATTTTAACTACTTCAAAAATAAGAAGGTTAATCTCCTATTATAAGAAATCTAAAAAATTACCTGAAGATTGGAATTTAAACATGAACAGGTTAAAGATGTACTTGGAATAAATATTAAATTTATTTTTATTTTTTTACCATTATCTATTTTAATATTAAAATAGATTCAAGATCATTTGCTATTTTTTCTAATTTTTCCGTCTAACTTATTCTTTTGTTTTAGTAATTTTTTTATCTCTTTATCTCTTGAATTAGATTTGAAAAAGTTAAAAAAATACCTAAACATATTATTTTTTTCTCTTTGCATTTTTTGACTATAATCTATATTTAATAATTCTTTCTTTATTTCTTCTTCTCCTTTAATTAACTTCATTTCTGAATCAATTTCTCTCTTTTTATCCAATAATTTGTTGATTTTTCGGTATCTATTTAATTTTAATTTTAACTCTGCTTTTGTTCTAGCCAATTCAATCTCTTTCATCCGATCAATATTAAAATCTTTTTGCTCTGCTAAACGCAAAGCTAAATCCTGAGATAACTGATTTTTATTTCCAACAACACTTTTTAAGATATCATGGGTTCCTTTAAACACTTTCTTTCTAACTCTTGGCACCACATCTATGTGTTTAATTATACCCTTAACCCTTCTTCTTCCACCAACTAATTTTACCTCTTGAAAATTTTCCACAGTTATCTCACAACAAGAAATAATTGAATATTTCCCTAAAGTGAAATTTTCAGGAATCTTCATTGGTATTTTGATCTCACGCTGTTCATACTTCTCTAAATCTATTTTATAAATAGCACCATGTGGTGCGGGACATTTACGAGCATAACTTTCTCTACGATCAATTAAGAAACCCCAAATCCTCATACTAACGTCTTCTTTACCGTTAATTAATTTAAACATTAAATTAAATTTTTCTCCGGGGATTACTTCTCTTAAACAATCTAATTTAATTTTTGGAATCTCATCTTTTTTCTTCTTAAAATAATGCATCAGCGAACTTAAAACCACCAATAAAGTAACCATAAATAAAAGTAAATGATTAATTTTCATAAATACCAATAGTTTATCAAATAATCTTTTTAATAAATTAAAAGTACTCTCAGATAACAACCCTGTTGTTGAAAAAACTTTAATTAACATAGCAACAATGAATATTCCTAATGAAATTAATGCAGCAACAATCAGTACTCTCTTCATTTTCTCAGTTAAATGAACTTCTTCTAACCAGTGATGGTGTTCTTTCTTTTTTCTTTTATTAATTAATAAAGGAAGTATAAACACTGCTAACAAAGTACTAATAACTAAAAGTAAAATTTTATTAGAACCAATAAATTCCCCCGTAAGTGTAGCCATCCCTGCGAAAGCCCCTGTTTCTTCCTCCTCTTGCTCATCTTCTTCTGTTGATTCTTTACTAGTTTTTTCTTCAACTGGATCTTCTTCTGTAGATACATTCAAATCTTCCGTAGATGCATTCAAATCTTCTTCTACTATTTCCTCAACAGAGGAAATTTCTTCCCCCTCCTTTTCAGTTGTCGGTGCTGTAGCTCTACTACTACGTCCTCCGCCACCACCTCCACCACCAGAAGAACTACTTGAAGAACCACTTTCTGGTACAGGTGCAGATATAGAGATAGTTCTATTTATTCCCCAATCAAAATTACCAATTGTTGAATTATCATAAGACAAACAATTCCAAGTATAATCTCCTAGTAATACACCACTTACGTTCCATCTACTCTGATTAGTGGTCCCATTTATCACAGTCGTTTGATTAAAGACAAAAAAATTGTTTATATAGTTATTTTAATAAAAAAATAAAATTTTAAAATTATAATAATAATTAAAGTTAAAAAAAAAAC
>CAZRHO010000096.1:0-3692 GCA_964599955.1 uncultured Methanosarcinales archaeon | reverse complement strand
TCATCGTGAAGTTAATTATGTTGACCTCTTATTATCAAATGGCAAAGAAATATCTTCATCTCTTTGTCTTTGTACAAAACCAACAGGAGAAGAAATAATCAATTGGAATGCAGAATATGTTGCATGCCAGATTTAATATATTAACTATTACATATTCTTTGATCTAATAATAATCCATATTTCTCAAGTGTTGACATACTTACTCCACCACCAAGTGTAATTATTATATTATTTCTTCTTGACATCAAAGCATATTTTCCACTACCACAATTCCCAGAACACCATCCAACCACTTCTTCTCCAAGGGTGGTACTTACTTCTCTTTTGGTACTTGTTTCTTTAATCATCTTTAAATAATTGTCATAAATCATTTTTGCTGTTTCTATTGATTCAAATCTCCAAACAACAAGACCATTTATGCTTGAACCCCATAAGCGATTATCAAACGATGCCCACAATGAGTGAGCCAAATAATCTTCTGCCCAATAGGTAAAAACATAAGAAGTTGTGTCTTTCTTATAATTTTCTTGAAGTGTTGGATTTGAACCTTGAATAATATCTTTCTTAATGTTAATTAATTCTGGTTCTGGAAACTTTTTTTCATATTCTCCCCAACTATTTTTTTTATAATATTCTGATGGTGCTTCTTCAAAAGTAATATGGATGTTGGAAATGTCTGTAACTACTTTATTCTCTTGAAGATTGCATTTAAAAATTTCTTTTGTTTTAGTTTCGGAAGAAACATCTTTATTATTTTCACTTGTCTTTTCAGAAATAGTAGGAACATCAGCACTTTTCTCTATTTGATTTGTAGTAATTTTTGAGGTTGATGGAGCATTTTTATCAGATTGCTCAATTGATGTGCAACCAACAACTAAAAACAATAAAGAAATTAAAATTATTAGTTTTTTAATCATTTTTAAGTTTATATCCCATTAAATACAAATTTCAAAGCATTGGGCTTATTATCATAGGTGGAAAATTTGTATACTAAATAGACTTTTTTAACGTTTAGGGGTATTTGAAACATTAAACTACCTGTCTTTTTCTGACCAGCCAATGGATCATACATTCCACCTAAATTATCTGCATTTCTGCAATTTTGAAAATAATCTATAGGGCATTGTGCGTCATAGGTATTTCCCTCAGTATCCATTAACATAAAATTAGAACCATAAAAAGACTTAGTTCCATCAACGCTTGTAACTGTAATCTCAAACTTTAATAATTTCTTGTCAGTTTGTGCACCAGCAGATTGTGTTTCTCCAGCTAAATCTTTGTAAGATATTTTATTTCCATGTTCTGCTAAATCAATCTCAAATTTTAGGCCATTTGCTGAGTAACTACCTGTTGTAATTTCAACTGTAGCAGGAGTTGTATCAATTTTTTTACAACTAAGATACCCCTCTTTTTCAAAACCCTCTGGACAATTACATTTATCCGCTCTATCACTTAGTTTGCCGTAGCTACAATATTTTGGTTTATCTTTACTACATGTTTCGTGAGCAGTTCCGTCTTCACATTTGTAAGAATCTAAACGGTCTTGTTGTTGTTTTTCTTCCTCTTGCTTTTGTTTGTCTTCTATCTCTTTTTTGGCAGAATTGCAAGCATCTTCTGATTTCCTGTATTCACCATCATTACATCTCACAAAATCACTAACACTCGCTTGATTTGAGTTTAAATTATATTCATAAATAGAATATTTTGAAAAATCTCCTATTTTAAATTTTAGTGTTTTTGGTTTTTCATCTTTTTGGAGTGCCTCAAAATATAAGTCCATTTCTTCTTTAACACCTGAATAAAATGTCTTCATTCTGAATGTACTATCAAATGTTTCGGAAAGTTGCCGATTATTATCTGTAATTAAAGCGATATCTTGAGGATAAAATTGCTCCTCTTTTGTTCCAGTATTTTTAATAGTAAAATAAAAATAAGCCACGCTATCTGTTTCATCAGAATCATCGTAAATTTGCCACTTAGGATCTACTAGATATTTATTTAAAGTTATTTCAAAATTACCTGCTTTTATATTTTTATTAATATCTATTTTTTTACCAATTACTAATTGAGAAGGTCCACTATATTCTTGTTTTTCTGAAATTGTTGAACTTTGAGAATCATTAGGAGTATTGTTCAAGTCAGAACATCCTGTTAAAATAATAAGACTTAATATTAAAATGATTATTGGAAGTTTCATGGTATTATTCTCAATTATTGATAAGTATTTAAAATTAACGTTTAACTTAGCCCCCGAGAATAGTTAGCTATAGGAAAAAATTTGGGAGAACGTAGTGAACCTTTTAACACCCGTTATATTTAGTGACAAAGTCATTGACATTTTCTTTTTATCCCCGTTAAAAGAAGCTAATCCCGTTAAGTGCTCAGGTTACTTTGTCGTTTCCACAAAGGAAAATAAAAGATTACGCCTAACATCGGAATTTAACGAAGTCGCCGAAGGCGATTTGGGAAACCGAAGTGCAACGAGGTTTCTGTTAAATTCCTGTTAAGTGAGGTGAGGGCGAAGCCCGAAAGTGCAACGCCCCGACGAACAGCGAAGCTGTGAGGAGAGTAAAAATGGGTCGCCTAAAAATTAGTTTGTTTAATTGCTAAGGTTGGGGGCAGTAGTTGATTACATTATTATCTTATTTATGAAGTAGGGAGACATACCATTTAGAATATCTAATGCTAAAAATCATATAGAAGATTTTTTTTCTTTAGTTAGTTGATTCTACTGTTAATAATTGAATAATCTGTAACTATAAATGACAAGTCCATCCGCCGTCTATTGTAATAATAGAACCGGTCATGTAACTGCATTCGTCAGAAGAAAGATAAACAGCTAATCCTCCAATTTCTTTTGCTTCCCCTGCTCTTTTTAATGGAACAGAATTTTTTATTACAGGTTCCATGCTTTTTAATAATCCTTGGGTCATTGGTGTAACAAAAATTCCAGGGCATATTGCATTTACATTAATTTTTCCTGCGTATTCTATAGCCATTGTTTTAGTTAATTGGATAACTGCTCCCTTGCTTGCATTATAAGCAGCAGAACCTGCAAAAGCATGATGTCCTGCAACAGAAGAAATATTAATAATTTTCCCGCCTTCTTTCATTTTTGGGGCACAATGTTTAGCCATTAAAAAATATCCTCTTAAGTTAATATTGATTAATTTATCCCAGTCTTCAACTTTTGTTTCAATTATTGGTGTTGGGAAATAAACTCCAGCATTATTGATCAAAATATCAATAGAACCAAATTCTTTTTTTATCTCATCTACTACTTTTTTAATCTCTTCTTCATTTGTAACATCTAATTTATAATATCTAGATTTAGTTTTCAATTTTTTAGCAACACTGCTTCCATCTTTTAAATCAAGAACAGCTATTTTAGTTCCCTGCGTAGATAAAGCTACAGCCATGGCTTCACCTAAACCTCCAGAAGCCCCAGTAATAATGGCAACTTTATTTTTTAAATCAAACATTTTCACACCTCTTATAAAAAATAAATAACCTCAATGTTTATAAATATTACGTTTAGTTAGTTTTTATTCGTCGTCTGCCCCCAACCATCTATAAATTATGAGACGAAAGCCGAGAGTATATGTTACGAAGCAACCGCGACCCATTTTTATTTCACTTAACATCGCGATTAAGAGAAGTTCGGTTTTGAGGCAACCCACAAAACCGAATTT
>CAZRHO010000095.1:359-3726 GCA_964599955.1 uncultured Methanosarcinales archaeon | reverse complement strand
CTTATACTATTATTATTTTTGCAAAAGTTCGAACTTTTGGAAAAGTTTAAATATACACTCGTATAAACAGATATAAATGAAACGTAAAGTAGTCAAGCAAGGAAAAAGCACACTAATGATATCATTGCCTAGCAAATGGGTTAAGGATAATAACATCAATCGTGGGGATGAAATAGATTTACAAATTGATGGAAAAAATTTAGCAATTAAGATAGATAGTAAACAAAAAAAACGTACTAAAGTACACATTAAAAAATCTGATAAAGATCATTTACAACCTATTTTATCTTTATTATATTATAGCGGTTATGAAGAGATTGAACTTACTTTTGATAAAATGCCAAAAGATATTGAACGTAACGTTAGCGATCATACCGGATTAGAAATTATTCAAAAAACTAAAAATAGTGTTACCTTAAAATCATTCTTAGATAATGACCCTGAACAAATTGAACATTTAATTTTAAAACTATTCCAGATGGTATTAACTTTAATCAAAGAAATTGATACTGAATGGTCAAATTTCGATAAGGAGATAATTAAAAGGTTTGTTTTTGTTCGTATGAGCAATCATTGTTACAGATTAATTAACACAAACAATTACGGTGGTGTCAAATCTGCAGATTATTACTATTTTATACATACATTAGCTAAAATAGGCATCAATTTTTATTGGTTCGGGCAAACTCTCTCTGAGAATAAGATGGAAAAAACTAAATTGTTTGATGATATGAAAAATTTATTTGAAGAATCATACCAAGTTTATTTGAAAAAAGATTTTGGACAAGCTAACAAATTATTAAACAAGTACATTAACTTACTTCAAACAAAAATTGATGCAAAGAAAATAAGGAAATTAAGTAATAAGGAGGATCCGTTAATGTTAGCTAACTATTACGCAACATTAAGAATATTTTCACCTTTCCTAACACAATTAATGACAATTACTGCACCAATTGAAAGCTAAGATTAATCATGCCATTCTACAATATACTTCTAACAAAGCTTTTATGGTTTCTTCTTTACAAACAGCGTATATGATATCTCCTTTATCTTTCTCTCTTGAGGGGGTTCTCCAGACTATATAACCGTTAATGGAAACAGATTTATCAAACTCTGAAGAAACCTTATCAGTTGTATTTTTATCTAGTCCAATGACATCTTCTAAAATATTTTCTAATTTTGATCCTAGTGGTAATATCGTAATACCAGTATCTTGTAATTTTTGTTTGTATATTTCGTATTCCATTTTTTCTCATTAAAAAAAAAGTAAAATTATTCTTGATCATCAACTACATAATTAATTCCTTCTGCTATTTTTTCTAAAGTCATTTTTATTTATCACATGGGACTTGTTTGTTGTAATTATCTGCTTCAAGGTCTTGAGATTCATCTCCCGTGTATGGCATTAATGGACTAGTAACACATTGACCAGTTGGTTTTAATCTTTCAACAATCTCTGAATAAGCACTATTAACATGATGTCTAAATTCTTCATGGGGGTGAGTTATCTCTGATGCAAAAGTAACAAAATCAAGATTCTTAAAAAATTCAGGATTTTCTAAAAGTTGTTGACGTTGTTTATTCCAAATTGGGTTATCCCACCCGCCATTTCCAGGGACCATATCTTTTGCAACATGTGGTCTTGCTATAACTCCCATGGTTTCTGCAATGTCAATTGAATAATCAACATTCTTTCTAAGACTTTCCAGATTATCCACGGGTTTACCATTTTGATCATGGAACCCCATCACCATTAATGCTTCTGGTGTAATACCTACTTGTGAACATAATTCAAAAGCCCTATTAAACTCAGAAAGATTTTTATTTCCTTTATGTTGGCTTTTCCAAACTTCTGCTGTAGTTCCATCAATCCCAAATCCAACAAATTTTAATCCAGCTTCAGGGATCAGATCATACAGTTTTGGTTCTTTTTCTAACGCACTTAAAAATGAATTAATTCTACTTAATCCACGTAATTCAAATTCGATGTTGTATTTATTATTCTTATCAGCAAATATTTCTAATACCTCTCTAAATTGTTTTCTATTTTGAAATAAATCTAATGGAGTAATATACATAGTTAATTTTGGGATCCCAAATTCATCTGCTTTTTCAACAATAGCATCTAAATCATTTTCTATAACTAGACTAAATTCTTCTTCTACTTTTTTTCCTAATCTTGTTCTATCTGCAGAACAAAAATCACAGGCATATTTACAACCCTGAGAAACAAAAAAACTGAACTCATTACTGAGGTATGTTTTCAATCTTTCAGGATCCATATCTTTAATTCTATCGGCGATACTAATTCCATAAACTGAAGGGACAAATCTTCCTACTCTACTAGACAAATCAATGTCTTCTTTGATTTGGATCACATCCCCATATAAAGTATTAAATTGTTCAGGAGAAAAATATTTTGTCCCTGGACCACCAATCATTGGTTTTTTACCTGTTAATTTCATGACTTCTTCTGATAATTTTATAGAACTAGAAATATATGGGGGACCAATTACTCCTATTCCAATATGGTCATAATCTCCAATATTTTCTGGAAGTTGATCAAAATTTAAATCAATTACATCCGTCTTAATTCCAACTGATTCTAACCTGGCAGCAACTGTATGTAAATCAGTTGGTAACCAAATTTGTTGACGTCCATAAGGATAAGCTGGTCTAAGTATTACTGCTGATTCATCTTTTAAATTATTATATTCCATTTTCTTCTATTAAACATCAGTAAGATTATTCTAGACACTCAACTAGCGATAATTTTGGTAACGATTCATTACTTTTTAATAAATCAAAATTAATAGATTGCATCATTATATCAAGAATATTAGCTTCTTTTGCATTCATTCCCCTTATATCATCTCCATCTTTAATTTCTAGATCAAGATATGCAATTATTGATGTTTTTTTATAGGATAATTCTGGATACTGTTCACAAAGAGAATGGTAAAATCCTTTTGACCATGCTCTCTCAAGGGACGATTCATTTTCATACCTTGGTGTAAAAGCACCCCAACCTGCTGATTGATCATCCTGATCAAATACTTCTCTAAACATTCCTAAATATGAACTAATTACTGCCCGAGCTTCAATTATTGTCGAAACTTGTCTATCCACTTCTGGATCTGTTATGTCATAACTCCGAGGATCTTCACAGACATAAATTCTAGAATTTCTAAAATCTTTTCTATATGTTATTTTTATTTCTTCTTCCATTTCTTATCCTATAACATAAGTTCTTAGTGTACCATCCTCATGATAAGTCCCATCATCAATAATCATTCCTTCAAGATTAGTTCCTCTAAGGTTTGCTTCACAAAGGCGTGCTCCTGTAAGATTTGCTCCTATAAGA
>CAZRHO010000095.1:0-349 GCA_964599955.1 uncultured Methanosarcinales archaeon | reverse complement strand
TCTTCCATTTTCTTATCCTATAACGTATTCGTTACCTTCTCCATCATCAATTATCATCCCTTCAAGATTTGCTTCACTAAGGTTTGCTCCTCCAAGGTTTGCTCTACTAAGGTCTGTTTTCATAAGGTATGCTCCAGTAAGTTTTGCTCCCATAAGGTCTGCTCTTCTAAGTTTTGCTCCCACCAGGTATGCTCCTTCAAGGTTTGCTCTTCTAAGATCTGCTTCTGGAAGTCTTGCTTGACTAAGATATGCTTTTTGAAGATTTGCTCTAAGGTCTGCTTCGTTAAGTTTTGCTTCTCCAAGGTTTGCTCCACTAAGATTTGCTCCAAAAAAGTTTGCTTTTTCAAGG
>CAZRHO010000094.1:0-3779 GCA_964599955.1 uncultured Methanosarcinales archaeon | reverse complement strand
CCCAAAAATAAGGTTCTTCAATACTTAAATCATACACCTCATAAGTTAAACGATAGGATTTCTGAGATTTAGGAAAACCAGTAGACTGATGTTGTTGAGGCAATAGCTCAACATTCTCTTCCTTAAAACCAAATTCTTTCAATAATTTTGAACGACTCATTTAATCACATCTTTTTCTTATAATATTTTATAATTTACTAATACAAAAAGTAAATTCTTTCCAGTTTTAATAAGTTTTTGTTTTAATAATTTCATTAAACTAAACATTTAAAGAAAAATAAGTCTTCTTTCTCATAAAAATTAACCTTAAATCCACTTTTTAAAAAAAAGTCATACCATTTTTTTCCTAAAAAATCATTCACTTCTTTTTTTCTCTGCCAAGAATTTATTTTTTTTGAAGATAAAACCACTACAAAAATGCCTCCTTCTTTCAAAACTCTTTTAACTTCCTGCAACAAACGAACATAACCTTTAACATAGTTTAAAACGAAAATTACTGTGACGGAATCGAAAGTATTAGCAAAGAAAGGCAAATCATTTTCTAAATCGCCAATAACTTTTTCAGGACAATTATCATTAAAATTTAACATTTTCTCAGATATGTCAAAACCAACTGATTTAAGATAAGAATAACTACCGCAACCTAAATCTAAATTCTTACCTCCAGATAAAAATTTGACCTCTCCTCTAATTAATTCTCTTATTTCTTTATCAATTTTTTTATTCCACATAAAAGCTTCTGCATTCCAAAAAGATTTCTTATCTTCCGGCCAATTCCTAGCCCAGCTAACATCCTTAGAAATTTCACATAACTTATCTTCAACATTTAAACCATATTGTAATTCAATTAAACCTTTAAAAAATTCAGTTTCGGCATCAATCTTAAGTGGTTTTTCATTTATCA
Source organism: uncultured Methanosarcinales archaeon (assembly GCA_964599955.1). GTDB lineage: Archaea > Nanobdellota > Nanobdellia > Woesearchaeales > GW2011-AR9 > CAZRHO01. Next base: position 2,875 of record CAZRHO010000094.1, on the reverse strand, counting down.
TTTTAATTATAGAATTATTAAATTAATTTAGAACAATAAAGCTGCAAAATTTGCGAATCCCTGGAAAACTAATCCGCCCATTAAGCTGTCTGTCATTAATACGAAGCTAACCATTAAAATTCTTCCTAAACAAATAAAAATTTCTCTACTTACAAAATAACCAACTATATCTTTCTGGGCTTTATCATATTCAAGAGCGCCAAGAGGAGATGTTTTAATACCTCTTGTAATGGCTCCAAAGATAGTCACACTAAATACATGTGCAGTAGTTAATACTAAAGCTCGAAGAAACCAAGATAAAGATTCAAAACTAGTGACCCACTTAATAATCTTCCTTTTATCTGTACGGTCACTATATTTTCCAACACTCCAAACTAATAAAGCAGTTATTCCTGCTAATAAAGAACCTATCAACCCCAATGAAAGATAATTTTTTAAAATCATAAAAATAAATAATGGCCACACCACACCATGACAAATAACCTCACTCCCATAAGATACAAAAAAAAGAGAATTTTTCCAGTGATCCTTATTAACAATTGACTTAACTGAAAAATGATATTTAACATTATTATCTTTACTAAGAAATAAAATCAATCCAGATAAAATTAAAAAGATTGAAACTATAATAAATACTAAATTAAAGCTGAAAGCATTAATTAAAAAACCACCGATTATCGGACCAATCATTGTTGCTAAGATCATCATTGAACTTCTTTTACCAAACTCTTCACCACGATGCTTACGATCACTAGCTTTATGAAAAATTAAATGCATACCTATCCAATAAAAAGCTAAAGAGATCCCAACAGAGCTAGAAATTAAAATAAGAGGGATATTATATTTTGGTAATAAGTAAAGCAAAATTACAAACAATAAATAAAAAGGCATACTGAAAAGAACAGAATGTTTAACTCCAAAACGAGATGAAAATTTTGCTGCTACCGGTGTGAAAATTGCAAATATAACTGAATAAAATAAGTAAAAACTTAAGGTCTGCTGTAAAGACAAACCAATCTCTTGAAATAAATACAAAGGAACAAATATGGATACTAAAGACAAAGCAAAAGAACGCAGAGTTAATGAAGCATAAATCCTTGTCAACTCTTTTTTAGGCATAAAATGCCACCAAAATTCATGATGATGAATCATAAACCATTTTGTTTTTTGTCATAAATATAAATCTTCCTTTTTTTGAATTATTAAAATTAATGAGAAAATTAATAAATGATCTCTCAAATAAATTACCATTTGGGCCCGTAGTCTAGTAGCTACAAATAAATCTGCTGCAAATGACGTCCGCCTGACTATCCTCAATAGAGAATCCGAATGCGGGAAATCGTGAGTGCAAGTGTTTAGCTGCAAAGATCTAAAAAAAGCAGTTCTTCTGCATATCTCACCGGGCCCATTATTTTTTTAAAAATAAACAAGATACAAAAACTATCAAAACCATCCAAAGTAACACACCCAAAATAATATAAAGATAATTTGATTCATAAAGGAGATGTTAGAAAATTTCAATACAGAAAGAACTCTTTATTCGTCTATTCAAAAAAAAAAAAGAGTCATAATACCAAAAATATTTACGCTAATATCATTAAGCATAATATTCTACATAGGCGTTCTTCTAGTAATCTCCCTATTAAAATTAGAAGCATCACAAGAAACTACATTTAAAATTAGTACTTTAATTTTCTTAATATTAATCGTATTTTTGGGGATATTTTTATCACATAAACATTCAAAAAAAAGATATATTTTTTATAAAGATAGAATCTTTTTTAATAAAAAAGAAATAAGGTATGTAGACATTAACAAAGTTATCAATAAACAAAATATCTGGGATAAAATGTTTAAAACTTATTCTCTTAAATTAAGTAAAAATTTCTCAATCCGACATATCTCAAAAGAAATTGAATTAGAAAGTTACACAAAAGAAATGGTTAGATATGCTAAGGGCAACCACCTTATAGAAACCTATTAAATTCATTTATTCTTTATTTAAGTAAGCATCTATGAAAACAGAAGTTAATGCTAAAATTAGGGGCCCAGTAATTACCCCAATTGGACCAAAGAAAAATAATCCTCCCAATACACCCAAGAATAATACAAAGGGATGAACCTTAGCTTTGTCACTCATTAATTTAGGTCGTAAAAAGTTATCTAAACTGCTAACAAAAATAAAACAATAAATTAACAATCCAATTCCTTTAAACAACAAACTGTTTGATCCTTGGAAAACCCCATCAAAAATAAATAATAATGAAGCAGGAATCCAAACTATCCCCGTCCCAATAAAAGGAATTAAAGCAAAAATAGCCATTACCATTCCCCAAAAGATAGGTGAAGAAACACCGAATAAAAAGAAACCAATTCCACCTAAAACTCCCTGGATTAACGCCACAACAACATAACCATAAACAACTCCATGAATTATCTCTTTTAGCCTTTTTATTAAGAAAGCATATTTTTTCTTTTTCATACTTAGGATATTCCCAAGACCGTCAATAGATTTCATACCATCTTTAAGAGAATAAAAGATAGTAAACATGATTACAAATAGGCTAATAAGCATATTTGGTAAAGATAATAAAAAATCTGACCCTCTTTTAATAATCAAGGTTGTTAAGGATTTAACACCTCCTTTTATTTGCTGATTGATTTGCGAACTTTGGCCAATATCTTTAACCATTTGACAAAAATTGTTATCACAGTTAGAAAACACACCGGTAGCTAATTTTTGTTTAGCTAAAATGTACAACAGATAAGATTCATTAATTAAAGTTTTAACGAAGAAAAATCCAGGTATTAAGATAATTATAAAGATAATTAGACAAATAAGAAATGCGGAAAAAGATTCATTCTTAATTTTTGA